>JBGPOB010000098.1:0-11572 GCA_041487815.1 Xanthobacteraceae bacterium
ACCTTGATGGGTGCGCCGGGCTCCGGGCAGCTCGCCAAGATGGTCAACCAGATTTGCATCGCGGGACTGGTGCAAGGCTTGGCCGAAGGTTTGCACTTCGCAAAAAAAGCCGGGCTCGATATCGAAAAGCTGATCGCCACAATTTCAAAAGGCGCGGCGCAATCCTGGCAGATGGAAAATCGCTACAAGACCATGGTGGCGGGCAAATTCGATTTCGGCTTCGCCGTCGACTGGATGCGCAAGGACCTCGCCATCTGTCTTGCGGAAGCCAATCGCAACGGCGCGCTTTTACCAACCACCGCGCTGATCGATCAATTTTACGCCGAAGTTCAGAAGATGGGGGGCAAACGCTGGGATACGTCGAGCCTGATCGCGCGGCTGGAGCGATAGTGCATTAGCGCGCGCTCGCGGGACTTTACTTTCCCGCCAACGCGAAGTGCGCACGGCAGCGCCGTACGAACGCCTATTGCTTTAAAAAAACGTGCGGTTCCGTTAAAGACACCTGGCCCCATTCAAAATGTCGGCCGGCCAATTCGCTTGCCTCGAAAGTTCGCTTGCTTGCGTCGACAATTCGGCAGCAGCGATGGCGCGCCGGGCCGCGACCATTTCCGATCGAGCGGTCACATCCTGCCAAACATTCTTGATCTTTGAATCTCGACGCTGACGACGTGACGGAAACGTCGTAACGCTGACGTCGTAACGCCGCCACCCGACGATGCATGGCGTTCCACCCATGCCGTGCGCAATGCTCGCACCGCGCTGTGCGCTGTTTTCAATATCGCTCGACGAACTGCAGGCCGTGTTGCGGCGGCGCCGCCGTCCGCGCACTACGGCGACGCTAGCGGCAGACTTGTTGGCCGTTCTCGACGGTGCATTTTTTCTGCGCGGCGGCAGCGGCGGGCGCCGGCTTGGGTGGCGCGGCCGCCGCGGCAGGCGGCGGTGGCGCCTGACGGACCACCGCCGGAGGCGGCGGACGGCTGATCGCCTGCGGTGGCGGCGGTGGTGGCTGACGGACAACCGGCGGAGGCGGCGGACGGTTGATTGCCTGCGGTGGCGGCGGTGACGGCGGCTTTGGCGCAGTCACTACGGGTGGCGGCAATGGTTTTGGCGCATTGATCGCCGGTGGTTGCGGCGGCGGAGGCAGCGAACGGCCCAAGCCGGGCGGCGGCAGGCCGCGAACGTTCGGCGGTGATCCCGGAGGCGGCGCGTTGGGCGGCGCCAGCGCACCGCGCGAGGTTGGCGGCGGCCCGGGCGGACCCGCATTGGCCGGTGGCGGCGCGTTGAGCGCGGCATTCGGCGGGCCCGGCGGCTTTGCACCCGCCCCCATGGGCGGCACCGGGGCGATCGGCTTTCCTGGCGGCATTGCGGCGGCGGCCGGCGCGCCTGGTGGATTGGGCAGCGCGCTGGGCGCAGGCACGGAATTGGGTCCGCGCAGTGGCGGTGCCCCCGGACCAGTGCGCAATGCCGGTGGCGGCCTACCAAGGGTGGTGTTTGCAGCCGGAGGCCCGCCCGGCGCTCCGGCTGGCGGTAGTGCTGCGGCCGGCTGACGTCCCGAAGGACCACGGCGGGCGCCGCCCGCGCCGGGCGGGGCGGCGTTGGCGCCAGCGGCGGATGGTGGACCGGCGCCAGGCAGCGGTGAACCGGGAGCGGCGATCGTGTTGGCGGCCGGGCCCGGCAGCGGCACAGGCGGCTTGCCTGGCGCGGCCCCAGGCGCCGGCGCCGCAGCCCCAGCTGCAGCCGGCGCGCCCTGCGGCGTACGGCCGCCCGGCGGGAACCCGCGCACGCCCGGTAGCGACGCGGCCGCCGGCAATGTCCGGGTGGCGCCGCGTGGCCGCGGCGGCGCCAAGTTCAAATAAATCGCCGGCGGCGGCCCGATCAGCCGAAACGGCGGCGGCGGTCCCGGCGCCAAAGTGTCGATGAAAAGAACGGGCTCGCCCGGCAGTGGCGGCGGCACGCCCACGAACTCAATCGGGGCAAATCCCGGCGGTGGTGCAAAAGCCGCCGACAACCGTCGCAACCGGCGTTCGGCATCGGGCGCATAGATGCCGTCGGGGTAGCGGCGCAGATAGGTCCAGTAGGATTCCGGCGTGTTGAAATCGCGCGCGCGCAGCCATGCGAGCGCCTCGCGTCGCATACGGATGATGGCCCACACCCGCCGCGCAAAGGGATGACGCGGATACGCCTCCACGAATTCGATGTAGCCCGGCAGCGTGTCCTGCTCGATGGCAAACGAATAGGCTTCCTCGGGTCCGATGCTCGCCATCGGGCGCGGGCGCCGCACCGGGGGCGGCGGTGCTGTGGGATCGGGTGGCACCAGCATCACCTGCGGGTCAACGCCGGAAACGTGCCACGGCGTCTGCGCGCCTTGTGTGAGTTGATGCGTCCGGGCGCGAATGCGCGTGAACGCCGCCGCGATATCAAGACCGCCGACCCTGATCATTTCGGCGATCGCCGTTGCATAGGCGCCGTACGGGCCCGGCCCTTCGGCGATCAACGCGCCGGGGGCCGCGGACATTGCAACCAGCATGCCCGGTGCCGGTTCAATGGCCGCCAGTCCGCGCGCGAGTCGCACGCCTTGCAACGCAAACGGCAATTGCCGCGCGGCGTCCAAAACAACAATGCGCGCACGCGCGGGCGCGCCTGCCAGTGGTCGCAGCAAATCGCCGAGGCGGATCGTATCGAGCGGAATGTCGGTGTCGCGCTCGAGCCGCGCGTCGGCGGCGACCAGGAGATTGTCGTTGTCGAACGTAAATGCGTAGCCGGAAAAATAAACGAAGGCGATGGTGTCGGGGCCGGCGGCCTCGACCTTGGTGAGAAACGCGCGGAAGTCCCGAACGATGTCGGCCTGACTCGCGTCGGCACCCTCGACGATTTCAAAGCCGATCGAGCGCAGCGCTTCGGCAACCAGCCCGGCGTCGTTCAGCGCGATCGGCAGCGGGCCGCGCGCATAGCCGCCGTTACCCACGACAAATGCGATCCGCGGTTCGACCGGTTGCGCCCGACCGGGGGCGGCAATTCCAATGACCAGCGCCATTGTCGCCAGCGCGGTCAACAGCACCTTCATTGTCTCTCTCCCTGATCGCGTGCGGGCGATGCTGTCGCCGACGGTACAGATTCGCAAGCACAACGAGTCGATCAATCGCCAGTATCCTACGCTGCCATGGCGGCTTTGCGGCGAATTGCTTAACCCGCGTTCATGCTGCGCTGCTTTGTTGCCGCGCTGCGGGGCCAAGCGAGTTTCGCTTCGCTCATCCGCCCTGCCTGACTACGCAGCGCTGCTCGGCCTCGCCGCGACGCCGGCATGCCACCGCCGCACATGGGGAAACTCCTCGCCGACGGCAAGTTTCGCCGGTTTCATCAGGTCGACCGCCACCAGGCCGGTGATATCGGCAACGCTGAAGCGGTCGCCGACGGCAAATTCACGCGCGCTCAGTTCACGATCAAACAGCGCCAGAAATTCCAGGACGCGGGGCTTGTTCGCCTCCCCCCACGCGGGCACCTGCGGCACTTCGAGCGCCGTCATGCCCGGGTGAAGATGGCGGAAGACCTGCGCCACCGGCAGCAACAGGTGCAGTTCGAGCCGACGGTTCCACATTTCGACCGTGGCGGCCTCGCGCCCGGGCGCGCCAAACAGAGTCGGGTCCGGTTGCAGCGCCTCGAAATAGCGGCAGATCGCGATGGACTCCGTTAGTACGGAACCGTCGTCGAGCACCAGCGCGGGCACGCGCTGCAACGGGTTGACGGCCGTATATTGCGCGGACTTGTGCTCGAGCGCGCCAATATCGACCTGCCGCGTTTCAACCGTGATGCCCTTCTCGGCCAGGAAAACGCGCACCCGGCGCGGATTGGGCGCTCGTCCGCCGTCGTACAGAATCATTCTGCCCCCTCGGAGTCGGTCAGGTCGAAGCCGAAATAAACGATTGATTAACTTTTACCCTCGTTTTTCGCGCGCACTGCGCACAAGGTGAGGAATTGGTTTGCGAATATCCTAAGCCCGATCTTAACATTTTTGGACCACTTCTTTGGGCAGTGCGGCGGATTTGAAGTTTCTGCGATTGCTGCGGCGGACTCGTTTAGGAACTTCAAATCCAAAAGCCACACTGGAATCATGTAGTTGCCAGTGTCCCTTTGCTTCCGAAGCTCGCATCAGAGGGCGCAGCGATTACGTGCGAACTTCGGAATCGCGACACGAGAGTTCAAGTACAGCGTTCACGATGACAAATTCGACGAGCGGCGAGAACGATACGGTCGCGAGCGCCGACATCACCGTCCAGGCCCGTCGCCGCGCCACCATTCAGCACGTGCGCGAGGCGCGCGATCGCTTGACCTCGGCCACCGGCACCCGCCCCGCATTCGACTACGAATTGCTGCGCCAGTTCGCGCAGAACCGCCTGTCGGGATCGCTTGTCATCATCATTCTCGTCGGTTCGATCGGCATGCTGTCGGGACTTTGGACGGGGGCGTTCCGCGCCGGCGTGTGGACCGCCGGCGTGCTCTTCATTCATCTCCTCATTCTCCTCGCCTGCCGCCGCTTTCTCACGACGGCGCCGGACACAGCCGACATCAAGCGCTGGCGCGCGCGTTTCGTCCTGCTTGACCTGCTTTTCGGGCTGTCGTGGATATTCAACCTCGTCCAACCGCTTGGCCGCCACGATGACGCAGGCACGTTCAGCCTGTTCGTGATGTTGCTGGTGGTCGCGGTCTCCAGCATGCTGGCGTCAAACCTCCCGGCGGCGGTCGTGGCAACCACGGCGCCGATTGCGGTCGCAGTCGCGCTCAATTTCCTGCTTGCGGGTACCGCCCACGGCTTCATCCTGAGCACGATGGCGATGGCGGCGTTGATTTACTTTTCGCTGCTGACCATTCGCATCTACAACACCAGCCTGGCGACCATCGAGGCCCGCGCGGAGAAGGACGCGCTGATCGCGGAACTCGAACAGGCCAAGGCGAAGTCGGACGAAGCGCGCCGGCGCGCGGAAACCGCCAATCTCGCGAAGTCGCGCTTCCTCGCCCAAATGAGTCACGAACTGCGCACGCCGCTCAATGCAATTCTCGGATTCTCCGAGGTGATGAAGAACGAGATATTTGGCAAGCTGCCGCCGTCATATCGCGACTATTCGGCCGACATCCATCATTCGGGAGTGCATCTCCTTGAGCTCATTAATGAGATCCTCGACCTGTCGCGCGTCGAAGCCGGGCGCTACGAACTCAATGAGGAGGCCATCGATCTTGTCTCGGTGGTCGAGGATTGCCGCCGGCTTCTCACGCTGCGGGCGCAAAATCGCGGCATCACGATTCACGAATTCTACGAAAGCGACATGCCGCGGCTGTGGGCGGACGAGCGCGCGGTGCGCCAGATCTGCCTCAATCTCATGTCGAACGCGATCAAGTTTACGCCGCAGTCCGGCGAGGTCTGGCTCAAGGTCGGCTGGACCGCGGCCGGCGGACAATACGTTTCGATCAAGGACAACGGTCCCGGCATTCCGGAAGATGAATTGCCGGTCGTTCTCGACAATTTCGGGCAAGGCTCGAACGCCATCAAATCCGCCGAACAGGGAGCCGGGCTTGGCTTGCCGATCGCCAAGAGCTTTATCGATCTGCACGGCGGCACGTTCACGATCAAATCCCAATTGCGCGTTGGAACCGAAGTCATCGTGACATTTCCGCCGGCGCGCGTGATGTCGGCGCTCGGGCGGATGGACGACGCGCCCCCGACGCAGCCTCAGACGGACTACGTGGCGGAAGAACCGCACCCCAATCTGCGCTCGAAGTTCCGCCGCCCGTCGTGGTTGAAAATCGGCACGTGACATGCGAGCGATGACTTGGTAGCGAAGTCCACCTCTCATCGTCGCAAGTTGGGATGACGGCAACGCCATGATCGAAAGGCTGTCGCGTGGACTTAATCTCGATGCCGACGATCGATTCGCCCTGCACCAAGGTGTGCACGCTGCACCCGCGGCTGAAGCTTTGCACCGGCTGCGGTCGCACGCTCGAGGAGATCGAGCGCTGGCCGGTGCTTTCCTCGCAGGAGAGAATCGGGTTGATGACCTTGATCGGCAAACGCCTGGAGCGTTTGCGGGCGAGCGATTGGGCCAGCTACGACTAGTATTGCGTCCGTGAACGATCCTTTTGCCCGGCGCAGTGTTGGGCGCATCCGTTGTTCGAAGTTTGACGGAACCCGGATGTTTGCAGGCAACATTGGCAACGCAGCTTGACGGAACCGACGAATGCGGCGTGTGACGCTCTGGATTCTCCTGCTCGGCGTGACGCTCGTTCTCGTCGTCGCGGCTGCCCAAAATCATGAAGGCTCGCTCGCGGCCATGAGCCAGCAAGACATTGCCTCGCTGCTTGCCAAGATTTTCGGGCTTGTGCTGGTCGGCGGCGCGGTGATGGCGGTATTCCGCGATCGATTTTCGCAGGCGATCGAAGCGGCGTTGATCTGGGTTGTGGTCGGCCTGCTCCTGGTCCTCGGCTTCGCCTATCGCTATGAATTGCACGACGTGGGCGAGAAGGTTCTGGCGCAACTGGTGCCGGGGCGTGCCGCGACACGCGGACGAACGGTTGAGCTCGCGCGCGGACAGACCGGCGACTTTCAAATCGCGACCACCGTGAACGGCAAGAAGATCGCGATGGTGCTCGACACCGGAGCAACATCAGTGGTGCTGACCGAGGACGCGGCACGCGCCGCCGGGCTGCCTTTGGAAATGATCAAGTATTCGGTCAATATCGACACCGCCAACGGGCGCGCGCGTGCGGCGGCAGTGACGCTCGATCGTCTCGCCATCGGCGGCATCGTCGAACGATCGGTGCCCGCGCTGATCGCCCAGCCGGGGCAGCTCAAGACAAGTTTGCTGGGAATGAGCTTTCTCAACCGGCTCGAAAGCTGGGAGGTGCGGGGTGATCGCCTGCTGTTGCGCGGGTACCCCTGATTTTTGGCTCGATCAGGCACATGCGCCAGACGCTAAGTCAGCAGACCCGCGAGAAAGCGCGCGGAGATCGCCAGCAGAAATATCCCGAAGGCGATTTCGAGCTTGCGCCGCGGCAATGCATGCGCAAGCCGCGCGCCGTAGCGCGCCACGAATGTTGATACCGGCGCCATCACGACAAAACCGATCAGCGACACGAAACCGACCGACAGCGGCGGCATCAACGCCTGCTGCGGCAATCCGGCCAGCGCAAAGCCGATGGCGCCGACGATCGTGATGGGAATGCCGAGCCCAGCCGACGTGGCGACCGCGTTGTGAATGGGCTTGTTGTGGAGCGTGAGGATCGCGTTCGACACGGAACCGCCGCTGACCCCCATCAATGAAGCGCACAGGCCGATGAGAAATCCGTACGCGACCATCGCTCCGCCGCGCGGCAGCTCATCGGCGATGCGCCAATTGTCGCGGCCGAACAAAAGCCGCATGGCAATTGCCGCCGCGATCACGCAGAATGCTAGCTTGAAGACCCAGCCGGGCGCAAAGCCGGCGATCGACGCACCGACGCCGACGCCGGCCACCGCCGGAAGCGCCCAGGTGCGCATGACATCGGCGAGGACCGCACCGCGCTCGCGGTGCGCGCGATAGGATCGTATGGTCGTCGGCACAATGATCGCGAGCGAGGTGCCAACGCAAAGCTGCATGCGCACGCTCTCGGGAACCTCCAGGACTCGGAAGACCTCATAGAGCACCGGCACGATGATCCCGCCGCCGCCGATGCCGAAAAGGCCCGCCAGCAGGCCGGTGACGACGCCGCCGATGACGATTGCCGCCGCGAGCAATGCGAGATCGTTGGCATGCGTGAGGAAGATCATGCAGCCGCGTCACGCGCGGCAAGGCTTCCGCTATCCGCTACCAGCGTCAGCGCGGCACGGTAAGTATCTACGCCAGCGGTGGATTTGGTTGCTTCGGTCGCCAGCATCCGCCGGAATGCACGCGCCCCGGGCAGCCCCTGAAACAGGCCGTGAAGATGACGCGTGATGGAATGCAGCCGGGTGCCGGCGGCAAGTTCGCGCTCGATATAGGGCACCAGCGCCGCGGCCGCCGCCATCGCGGATTGGAACGGCGCCGGCGCGCCAAAAATTTCCGCATCCACGGACAACAGCCGCCATGGCTCGCCATAGGCTGCGCGTCCCATCATCACGCCATCGACATGCGTGAGCGCGGCGCGCGCGGCGGCAATGCTGGCGATGCCGCCGTTGAGCACGATCGCAAGCCGCGGCCATGCAAGCTTGAGGCGATGGACGCGGCCATAGTCGAGCGGCGGAACCTCGCGGTTCTCCTTCGGCGACAGTCCGGCGAGCCACGCCTTGCGCGCATGCACGACGACCGCATCGACGCCCGCAGCCGCGACCGCGCCGACGATGGCGTCGAGCGCGGCTTCGGGATTCTGGTCGTCGACGCCGAGGCGGCACTTCAACGTGACCGGAATGGCGACCGCGGCCTTCATGGCGGCGACGCAATCGCCGACCAGCGCCGGCTCCATCATCAAGCAGGCGCCGAAGCGGCCGTCGCGGACGCGCTCCGACGGGCAACCGACATTGAGGTTGACTTCGTCGAACCCGAGATCTTCCGCGATGCGAGCGCAGGCGCCGAGCGCGCGCGGATCGCTGCCGCCGAGCTGCAAGGCAACGGGATGCTCGGTCGGGTCAAACCGCAGGAGGCGCGGGCGGGCGCCGTGAATGACCGCGTCGGCCGTGATCATCTCGGTGTAGACGAGCGCGCGCCGCGTCAGCAGGCGATGGAAGTACCGGCAGTGCCGGTCGGTCCATTCCATCATCGGAGCGATGCTGAATTTTCTTTCTAAGACTTTCATTTCATTGGTATTTTTAAATTCTTTCCCGGCAACAGGATATTGACCTGGCGCGACAATTCAATAGGCCCGATCCCGGGCGGGCTGTCATCGAAGCGGCCAAATCGCGGCCAAATGACAGTCCGCCCCTCGAAATATGTGCGATGCGTCGACCTCGCCACGCCAATACGTCACGCCAGCCTGAGGTTGCACACCATGAGCAAGGAACGTTTGACCGCCTTCACCGATGGCGTTGTAGCCATTTTGATCACCATCATGGTGCTCGAACTCAAGGTTCCGCACGGCGCCGGCTGGACGGAGCTCGTGACGGTCGTGCCTGTGTTCCTCAGTTATGTTCTGAGCTTCCTCTACCTTGCGATCTACTGGAACAACCATCACCATCTGCTGCATACCTGCAGAACCGTCAACGGAACGATCCTGTGGGCCAACATGTATCTCCTGTTCTGGCTGTCGTTGATCCCGTTCGCCACCGCCTGGATGGGCGAGAACCAATTTGCGCAACAGCCGACGGCGCTCTATGGCGTCGCGCTGCTTTTGCCGGCGATTGCCTACTACCTGCTGCAGCGCGCGATCATCCGCCACCATGGCCGGGACGGCATGCTCGCCAAGGCGCTCGGCCGCGACTTCAAAGGCAAGATATCGCCGCTGCTTTACGTCGCCGCAATCGCGTTCGCCTTTGTGCTGCCGCCGGTTTCCCATGCCATATACGTAGGCGTTGCGCTGATGTGGCTCATTCCCGATCGCAGAATCGAGAATATTCTTTCGGAACATTGACACTAAAGCGCGATTGAGCCGCCAGGGCGCGTTGACGCGCCGGACCCGAAGCATTACCGGAAGCTCGCGAGATCACGGATGGCGAACCACAAGGAACAGGCCGCGCTCGGGTCGATTGCCGCGTCGGCGGCGCTGACGCTTGCGAAGGGCGTGGTGGGCCTGCTTTCGGGATCGTTGGCGATCCTGTCGGAAGCGGCGCACTCGCTGATCGATTTCTTCGCGACGCTGATGACCTATTTCGCAGTGAGGATTTCGAACAAGCCGGCCGACGAAGAACACCACTACGGTCACGGCAAAGTGGAAAGCATTTCGGCGCTGGCCGAGACCGCGCTGCTGTTCGTGCTGTCGGCGATCGTGATCTGGGAAGCCGCGCACCGGCTGCTGGGGGCGGACGGCCACGTCATCGAAGCCTCGCTCGCCGCTTTTGCCGTCATCGCGGCATCGATCGTCGTCGATTTTTTGCGCGCCCGCGTACTCAACCGCGTCGCGGCGGAAACGCGCAGCGAGGCGCTCGAAGCCGATGCACTCCATTTCAGCTCCGATATGTGGTCCTCGGCGGCGGTGCTGGTCGGTCTTGCCGGTGTTGCACTGGGGTTTCCCTGGATGGATGCGGCGGCGGCGATCATCGTCGCCATTTTCATCTGCATCGCCGGCTGGCGGCTCGGCAAGCGCACCATCGACACCCTGACCGATACCGCGCCTCCCGGCATCACGGAGGATATTCGCCGCGCGATCGCCGGCGTGACGGGCGTCGTCGCGCTCGACCGCGTGCGGGCGCGCGCCGTCGGTCCGACGCTTTTCGTCGATCTTGACGTTGGCGTCAGCCGCACGCTACCGCTCGACCGGGTCGCCGCGCTCAAGGCGGAGATCGAACTCCGCGTGCGCAAGGCTATCGGCGCCGAGGAGATTACGGTCAACGTGAACCCGCGCGCACTCAACAGCGAAACCGTGCTCGAACGAGTGATGGTGATCGCGCGCAATCGCGCGCTGCCGATCCATCATGTCACGGTTCAGGCGATCTCGGGGCGGCTGTCAATATCGCTCGACCTTGAAGTCGACGGCACGCTTGGCCTCGGCGCGGCGCATGAGATCGCGAGCGGACTGGAGGCGGCGATCATTGGCGAGCTTGGCCCCGTGGTCGAGGTCGAAACCCACATTGAGCCGCTGCAGGTCACCGGCATCGCGGGCCGCGACGCGCCCGCCGAACGGCATGCGATGGTCATCGCAGAACTGGCGTCACTGGCGGGCGACGGCCGACGTCTGCGGGAAATTCATGACGTGCGGGTGCGAGAGACATCGGACGGCGAAATCGTGAACTTCCATTGCCGCGTCGAGCCGTCGCTGACGGTGCACGAGGTGCACGAAATGGTCGACGAGGTCGAACGCGGTCTACGACGGCGGTTTCCCACCATCAAGCGCGTTATCGGCCATGCGGAGCCGCGCGCTGGCTAGATTCGGTTTCTTGTCGGCGCAATTTACACCCAGCCAGGGCGCCAATCCTCAAAGCCACATGTGTGCCAAATGATGCGCACGGACGACGCCCGTGCAATCCGATTGCACGATTACCGGCCGCCAAACTGGCCGGTTGACAACGTCGAACTCGATTCGAATAGCCCGCAAGTCGCGGCGCGCGTGCTCACTGCGGTTCGAGCCGGGCGCACGCTGCAGCCGGCGCGCCGCAATCGCGCCGAGAATGTCGTGACACGGATCGCGCAAACCCGCGACATCGTCGCGCGATATCTCCAACATCGTCGGACGGACGCTCCACAGCCACGTGAGAACTCTGTCAAGAGGTGAGTGCAAGGATTCGCGCGGCGTGTGGAAATCGCTGGAAGTGCTTGTGCCGCAGCGGTTTTGCTAATTTTTTGATCGCCAAAAATAATTTTGAATTTTTGATTCGGCGACTCTCGACAAGAGTCGGCGATTGGATTCAAATGAAAGTGATTCGGTGAGAGATGCGGCACATCCTGACCGATCACTGGGATGGGGATAATCCGAACGGAGG
>JBGPOB010000099.1:0-11543 GCA_041487815.1 Xanthobacteraceae bacterium
CGGAGCGTGGTCGGTGATCGATCTCGTCGGCTCGTCGGCGACCGTCAGGCTCGGGGTCGATTGTCTTACCAAGGGCGGCAGGCTCATCGTTGTCGGCCTGTTCGGCGGCGACATCACGTTGTCGACGCCCACCCTGCCGCTCAAGGCCATGACATTGCAGGGGTCCTATGTAGGCAGTCTCGCAGAGCTGAAGGAATTGCTTGAACTCGTCGAGCGCAAGGGTTTACCGGCGCTGCCGGTCGGAACGCGCAAGCTTGCCGAGGCAAATGCCGCGCTTGGCGAATTGCGCGCGGGCAAAGTCATCGGGCGATTGGTGCTGACACCCGCAAACCACTAGAGTCCGATTCAGTCGAATTGAATCGGCGTGCCCGCTTAACGCTATAGTTTGGGTGTGATCTTTTCCGAAAACCGGATTCCGCTTTTCGGGATCACACCCTAGGAGAATAGTATGGACGCCGCTGAATTGCGCGCGATGCAGGCCCCGATCAAGGAGCGCTACAAGAATGACCCGGCCGCCGCCGTGATCACGCTGCGGGCAAGAGGCGCGATCGACGAGGCGCACATTGCCTGCAAGGTCGAGACCGGGCGCGCGCTGGCGATCGCAGGATTGCATCCGGCAACGGGCGGCTCGGGAATGGAGCTTTGCTCCGGCGATATGCTGCTTGAGGCGCTGGTCGCCTGCGCCGGCGTCACGCTCAAGGCGGTATCGACCGCGCTCGGCATCAATCTTAAATCCGGACACGTGTCGGCGGAAGGCGATCTCGATTTTCGCGGCACGCTCGGGGTCGCCAAGGATGCGCCCGTCGGCTTTTCGCAAATCCGGCTGCGCTTCGATGTCGCTACCGACGAACCGCAGGAAAAGCTCGATCATCTCCTGAAGCTGACGGAGCGCTACTGCGTGGTCTACCAGACCATCAAGAGCGGTCCGCCGGTCGAGGTTAGCATGCAGCGGGTGTGATCGCGCCCAGGGCATGATTAGTTGGACCGGACACCTTCCGGCCATGACGACCCAAACATGGCGCTCTTGCTCTAATTGTCGCGAGCGGCCTTGGCCTTGAGCGCGTAGAGTGCCTCGATCGCCTCGCGCGGCGACATCTCGTCGGGGTTGATCGCCGCCAGCGCGGCGGCCACTGCATCGGCGGCCTCGCTCATCCCGGTCGGCGCTGAAGGCCGCGCGGCGTTGGCGAACAACGGCAGGTCGTCGATGACGCGGCGGGTGCGCGAGGTACGATCTTCGGCCTCAAGCTCCGCCAGGATGATTTTCGCACGCTCGATGACCGCGGGCGGAAGGCCCGCGAGTTTCGCCACCTGAATGCCGTACGAGCGGTCGGCGGCGCCTTCTATGACCTCGTGCAGGAACACGACGTCGCCCTGCCATTCCTTGACGCGAACGGTGACGTTGACCAGGCGACTGAGCCGGTTCGCCAGCGCGGTCAGTTCATGGAAGTGGGTGGCAAATAGCGCGCGGCAGCGATTGGTCTCGTGCAAATGCTCGACCGTCGCCCAGGCGATCGAAAGCCCGTCGAACGTTGCGGTGCCGCGTCCGATCTCATCGAGGATCACAAGCGAGCGCTCGCCGGCTTGATTGAGGATTGCCGCGGTTTCGACCATCTCGACCATGAAGGTCGAGCGCCCGCGCGCCAGATCGTCCGCCGCCCCGACGCGCGAAAACAGCCGATCAACGACGCCGATGGTCGCCTGACGGGCCGGCACGAAGCTCCCCATTTGCGCCAAGATGGCAATCAATGCGTTCTGCCGCAGGTAGGTCGACTTGCCGGCCATGTTGGGCCCGGTGACGACGTAGATGTGGCCCGGCTCGGTTGCCTGTGGCGGCGAAAGGTCGCAGTCGTTGGCGACGAACGGGGCGTCGATCGCCTGCTCGACGACGATATGCCGTCCGGCCTCGATCCTGAATGCGCGGCTCGCATCGACCGCGGGGCGCACGAGATTGCGCTCGACTGCAAGCTCGGCGAGCGCCGCCGCCACATCGAGGGTCGCAAGGCCCTGTGCTGCGGCCTTGATGGGTTCGGCGATTTCCGCAATGCGCGCCACCAGCCGGTCGAAGATTTCGAGTTCGAGGCCGAGCGCGCGGTCCGCCGCGCGCGCGATCTTCGATTCAAGGTCGGCGAGTTCAGTCGTGGTGAAGCGAACCTGGCCGGCGAGCGTCTGGCGGTGGATGAAGGTGCCGGTCCAGGGTGCTGTCATCAGCTTTTCGCCGTGCTGCGCCGTCACCTCGACGAAATAGCCGAGCACGTTGTTGTGGCGGATTTTCAACGCGCGAATCTGCATGTCTTCGGCATAGCGCGCCTGCAAGGTGGCAATGACCTGCCGGGATTCATCGCGCAGCGCCCGCGTCTCGTCGAGCGCGATGTCGAAGCCTGCGCGCACGAAGCCGCCGTCGCGTTTGAACGCCGGTAGATCGTCGGCAAGCGCGGCAGCGATTTCTCCCGGCGCGGTCTGGTCGGGCTCGCGCAGCGCGGAGGCGGCTTCGCGCAGCTCGGCCGGCGATTGCGCCATGGCGTCGATCCAATGCGACAGTTCGAGCGCCGCAAACAAGCCCTCGCGTATGGCCGCGAGGTCGCGCGGCCCACCGCGCCCAAGGACCAGACGCGCCAGCGCGCGCGCCATGTCGGGCGCCGCCGCGAGCCGCGCACGAATGCCGGCTCTTGCGCCCGTATCCGCGACCAGCGCCGCGGCGGAATCGTGGCGGCGTGCAATCGCGGCCGGATCGGTGAGCGGCGCTGCGAGCCGCTGCGCCAGCAGGCGAAAGCCGGCGGCGGTCGCCGTGCGATCGATCGCAGCCAGCACCGAGCCGCGCTCTTCGCCCGCCAGCGTGCGCATCAGTTCGAGATTAGCGCGCGTCGCGGCATCGATCGCCATGGTGGCGCCTTGGGCGTCGCGCTGCGGCGGCGACAGCGGCGGGCGCTTGCCGAGCTGCGTGCGCTCGACGTAACTGATGCAGGCGGCGGCGGCGGTCAGCTCGAGCCGCGACAATGCGCCGAAGGCTTCGGTTGTGGCAACCGCGAAATAAGACGTCAGCCGCCGTTCGGCGGTCGCGCCGTCGAACACGTCGCCGCCGAGCGGCATCACGGCGGCAAGCGAACGAAACAGCGGCGCGAGGTTGGGATCGCCGTAGAGCGCGTCGGAGACGATGATCTCCGCCGGCTCGATGCGCGCGATTTCGGCCGCAAGCCCCGCCTGGTCGCATTCGGTCAGACGAAATTCGCCGGTCGAAATATCGAGCGCGGCGAGCGCAAAGCGGCTGGCGTCGGCGGGCGCAGACGCGCGCGCGCGCGCAATGGCGACGAGATAGTTGTTGTGCGCGGCGTCGAGCAGCGTGTCCTCGGTCAGCGTGCCGGGCGTGATCAGCCGCGTCACGTCGCGCCGCACCACGCTCTTGTTGCCGCGCTTCCTGGCTTCGGCGGGATCCTCAAGCTGCTCGCAGACCGCGACGCGGTGGCCAAGCGCAATCAATTTGTGCAGGTATTCGTCGGAGCGGTGAATCGGCACGCCGCACATCGGAATGTCGTTGCCGAGATGCTTGCCGCGCTTGGTGAGCACGATGCCGAGCGCACGGCTGGCGATCTCGGCGTCCTCGAAGAACAGCTCGTAAAAATCCCCCATGCGATAGAACAAGAGGCAATCGGGGTTGGCCGCCTTGATCTCGATGTATTGCTCCATCATCGGAGTGATGCGTGCCGCATCCGGCGTTCCGGAATCGGGCGATGGAGTGGGGCGGGTGGCATCCATGGCGCGCAACGCTATCAGATCAGTGCCGCGCTTTCATGGGGAGCGTTGAGCAATAGTCCTTTCAGTGAATACTTTTTGTCGCTATGGCGGGGCGCTCGGAACCCGCCTCAGGCTTGCCCAAGTGTGAACTTGTCCCGGCCATCGACGTCTTCGGTGTTGACCGAGCCGTTAAGGCGTCGATGCCCGCGACCCGCTGCGCCGTAGCCACAGCGAGGCGAGCAAGCGCGGACATGACGAATGTTGCGCTACTTCACCAGCTTCTTGCCGACGAGCTTTTCACAGTTTCAATTACTCCGGGAAAGATATCGTCGCGCGGCTGTTTTCGCCGCGTGGCGGGGGCCACGGGCGCGCCGCGCCGTCAAGTGCGCAAGCTCATTGCACTAGTTTTGCGACCACGTTGGGGGGGATCGGCTTCGACTTGATCTTTTCCGGATTGTTTGGGTCCTTGCCCACCCAGACGCGGGTCTCCCAGCCTTCGACCGCGAGCTGCCCGTCCTTGAAAATTTGATGTTCGATCGAAAACGATGACCGCCTTACCTCGGTGATGGCGGTGCGTATCTCGATGTCCTCCCCGAACCGTGCCGGAATATGGAATTTCGCCCTGGTGTCGACCATCGGGTAACCGACGAAATCGTAAAGCTTGAGAAACTGAAACTTGGTTAGCCCAATCGCCTTTTCGAACAAATAGGTCGTCGATGAATCACACATCGCGAAGTAGCGCGGATAAAACACGATGCCTGCCGGGTCGCAGTGCTGCCACTCGATGCGGATGATGCGGGAGTTGGAAAACATGAGCGTCGAATTCGTCGGTCAGCGCGGCGCCATGCGCAGGGCGCCGTCGAGCCGCACCACCTCGCCGTTGAGATAGCGGTTTTCGACCATATGCATCACCAACGCCGCGTACTCGTCGGGATCACCCAAGAGTTTCGGGAACGGCACTGCCGCGGCCAGGCTCTGCTGCACGTCCTCGCGCAAGCCGCCGAGCATGGGCGTTCGGAAAATGCCGGGCGCAATGGCGGTGACGCGAATGCCGAATTGCGCAAGCTCGCGCGCCGCCGGCATGACCATGGCGACGATGCCGCCCTTGGACGCCGAATAGGCGGCCTGGCCGATCTGGCCTTCATAGGCCGCAACCGATGCCGTCATCACGATGATGCCGCGCTCCTGGGCTTCAAGGGGCGGCAGGGTTGTCATGTCGGCGGCGGCAAGCCGCATAGCGTTGAACGTACCGATGAGATTGACCTTGATGATGCGCTCGAATTGTTCGAGCGGCATCGGTCCCTCCTTGCCGACGATGCGGCCGCCTTTGCCGATGCCGGCGCAGTTGACGAGGATGCGCGCGGCGCCGTGCGCTTCCCGCGCTTCCTTGATGGCATTGGCGGTGGAGTCGGAATCGGACACGTCGCAACGCACCGCGAAGCCGCCAATCTTTTGCGCGACCTCGCGGGCGGCATCCATGTTCACATCAAGGAGCGTGACCTTGCAGCCGGCGGCTGCCAGGCGCTTTGCGGTCGCGGCTCCGAGGCCCGAGCCGCCGCCGGTGACGAGTGCCGCATGTCCTTTGGGATTCATGATGTTGATTCCGTTGTGGGGATGCTGGGTTGCAGGGCGCGGCGCCGTCGCTAGCTCTTGAGCACGATCGCGCGCGGCGAGGGCGTTTTGGCATAGAGTTCCTCGACCAAGGCCGCGCGGTGTCTGAGCACGTTGCGCTGATTGATCGAGCCCTTGTCGGTCGCCTCCCCGGCGTCCATCGACGGCGGCTCGGTCATCAACATTGCTCGTACCACCCGGTTCGACGAACCGGTTGCCTCCTTGGCAAGCGCGGTAAGCCGCCGGCCAAATTCAGCGCGCACGCGCGGATCGCCGAGCACGCTGGCCGCGTCCCCGCGCCCATCCGGCGCCAGAGCGCGGCAGGTCTCCATATCCGGGAAAACCAGCGCGCCGAGGTCGTCGCGGTCGGGGCCGGCGAGGACGACATCACGAATGTAGGGAGCGAAGGCGTCGATCATGCGCGCGCGCAACCGGCCGGTGGAAACCCAGGTGCCAGTCGAAAGCTTGAAGTCCTCCGCGATGCGGCCGTCGAACAACAGGCCCTTGCCCGGATCGTTCGCGTCATCGAACGCAACCGCGTCGCCGATCCGGTAAAAGCCCTCTTCGTCGAAAGCGCTTGCGGTCAGCTCGGGCTCGCGCCAATAGCCGGGCATGATGTTGGGACCGCGCACGCGGAACTCGAGCTTGCCGTCATTCGGTACGAGCTTCGCCTCAACGCCAGGGCCGGGCAGCCCAACGTTGGCGGCACGCCCGCTCTCCCAGGTACGGCCGATAGCATAGGGCGCCGTTTCGGTGGAGCCAAGACCGGTGAGGAAATGGATGCGTTGGCCAATCGTCTCTACGGCGAGGCGCATGTATTCGTCGTTGACATATTGCGACACGCCGGCGCCGGCGTACCAAAGGACTTTCAAGTCCTTGTAGAACGAGCGGCGCAGGCTCGCGTCCTTTTGCAGATAGGGCAGCAGCGCCTCGAACCCCTTCGGCACGTTGAAATACCAGGTTGGCGAGACGTCGCGCAGATTGCGCACGGTCGCCTCGATCGCGCCCGGTGTCGGCTTGCCGTCGTCGACGTAGAACGAGCCGCCGTTGTAGAGCACGAGATAGACGTCGTGATTGCCGCCCGCCGTGTGATGCCACGGCGCCCAGTCGAGCACGATCGGCGGCTCATCCTCGAAATAGGCGAGCGCCGCGCGGATCATCGCCTGGTTCGAGGTCAGCATGCGCTGGGTGTTGATGACGCCCTTGGGCTGGCCGGTCGAACCCGACGTGAACATGAATTTTGCGATCGTGTCGGGACCGACCTTTTGTGACGCTGCGTCAACTGCGTCGGTGGCCGGCGAATTCTCCAGTTCCGCGAACAGCGTCACGCGCCGGCCGGCGGCGGGATTGCGCACGGCCACGATCTCGACGTCGGGCGGCACGATTGCATCGATCGCGCGCGCAAACGCCGCGCCGTCGCTGACGAAGACCATGCCCGGCGTCAGCTTGCCGAAAATAAGCTTGAGGTTCGCAAAGTCGCTGGAGATCAGCGAATAGGCGGGCGAGATCGGCGCATAGGGAATGCCGACGTGCATGGCGGCGAGGCCGAGCCACTGGTGCTCGAGATCGTTGCCGGAGAGCACGGCGATGGGACGTTCGGGCGGCAACCCGCGTGTCAGCAATGCGGCGCCAATGCGGCGAACACGGGCGAGCGTGTCGGCGTAGGTCGTGGTGCGCCATGCGCCGCCGACGCGGTCGGCCATGAAAATTCTGTCCGGCGTCCGCGCCGCCCATTGCGTGAGACAGTCGGTAATTTTCGTGGGGTAAGGCGCCAGCTTGTGCGGCGAGCGCAGATAGATCGTTCCGTCGGCTTTGCGCTCGACGGCGACGTCGCGCGGCCCAAGCCGCACCGGCCGGAACGGGACGTCCGCGATGCTGCGATCTCTATCGCGCGCGGTTTGCGCCATGTCGTCGTATCCTCTCCGGTGCATTCAGCCCGGCTTTAGCTTTTCGCGACCTTGGGCGCGCGCTTTTCGAGAAAGTCCTTGACCCGCTGCTTGGCGTGCTCATCGCCGCTGGCAATCGCGGCCATCAGTGCTTCCATCAGATAGCCGGACTCGCGGTCCTGCTCGGCGATGCGCGGCAGGGCGTGCAGCACGGCGAAATTGGTCAGCGGCGCGTTGCCGGCGATCCTGGTCGCAAGTTCGATGCCCTTGTCGAGGCCGGTGCCCGGCTCGACCAGGTGATGCGAAATGCCGAGCGCCTGACCTTCCTCGGAATTATAGACGTGCCCGGTCAACATCATGTTCATCATGCGCGAGATGCCGATCAGCCGCGGCACGCGCACCGAACCGCCGCCGCCGACGAAAATTCCGCGCACGCCCTCGGGCAGCGCGTAGTAGGCCGAGCGCTCCGCGACGCGCACGTGGGTAGCAGCGGCAAGTTCAAGTCCGCCGCCGACCACCGCGCCGTGCATCACGGCCACGACCGGCACGCGGCCGAATTCGATCTGGTCGAAGACGCGATGCCACGACGAGGAATGGTGCATGGCCTCCGCGACATTGTGGGTTTTCAACTCCGAGAGGTCGAGCCCGGCGGAGAAATGATCGCCGGCGCCGTGCAGAACCACCGCCTTGATCTCGGCGGGAAGGCTTTTGAAAAACGTCTCCAGTCCCAGGACGATCTCGTCGTTGAGCGCGTTGCGCTTGTTGGCGCGATTGAGCCTCAGGATGGCGACGGCGTCGCGGTATTCCACGTGCAGTGAGCCCGGCAATCCGGCGGCCGCCGACTTGGATGCCGAAGATCCGGAAGCCGAAGATCCGGATGCCGAAGATTGGGGTGCCGAAGATTGGGGTGCCGAAGATTGGGGTGCCGACATGGGCAATATACTCGCTCGGGCAATTTACTCGCGCGGCAAAATTGTTATGTTGGATCGCACCTCCAGTCCAGCGGGTCAAGCGCTCCAATGTCCGAAACTATGCCCGAAGCATTCATCTGCGACGCGTTACGGACCCCCATCGGCCGCTATGGCGGCGCGCTCGCCAAGGTGCGCACCGACGACCTCGCCGCGGCGCCGATCAAGGCCTTGGTGCAGCGGAACCCGAAAGCCGACTGGTCGCGGCTCGATGAAGTCTATCTCGGTTGCGCCAACCAGGCCGGCGAGGATAATCGCAACGTCGCGCGCATGGCGCTGCTGCTGGCGGGTCTGCCGGCCTCGATCCCCGGCATCACGCTCAACCGTCTATGCGCGTCGGGCCTCAATGCTGTCGGTGCGGCGGCGCAGGCCATCAAGGCGGGCGAGATCGACTTCGCCATCGCGGGCGGTGTTGAATCGATGACGCGCGCGCCCTTCGTCACGGGCAAGGCGCCGGAGGCTTTCTCGCGCGCGAACGAAACCTACGACACAACCATTGGCTGGCGCTTCATCAATCCGCTGCTGAAGGCGCAATATGGCGTCGATCAGATGGCGGATACCGCCGAAAACGTCGCCGAGGAATTCCAGGTCGCGCGCAAGGATCAAGACAATTTCGCCTGGCGAAGCCAGCAGCGCGCAGGCAGGGCGATCGCGGCGCAATATTTTATGTCCGAAATCGTTCCGGTCGCGGCGCCGGGCGGCCGGGCGGGGCCGATCATCGTCGATACCGACGAGCATCCACGTCCGGATACGACGCTCGATGTGCTTGCCAAGCTCAGGACGCCATTTCGCACTCCGGGCACGGTGACGGCGGGCAATGCGTCCGGCATCAACGACGGCGCCGCCGCGCTGGTGATCGCGTCCGAACGCGCGGCGAAGGAGCACGGTCTCACGCCCTATGCGCGCATCATCGGGATGGCCGCGGCCGGCGTGCCGCCGCGCATCATGGGCATCGGCCCGGTGCCGTCGACGCAAAAGCTGATGGCCCGCCACGGGCTCAAGATCGGCGACTTCGACGTGATCGAGCTGAACGAGGCGTTCGCCTCGCAGGCCTTGGCTTGCCTGCGCCAGCTCGGGCTTGCGGACGATGCCGAACACGTCAATCCGAACGGCGGTGCGATTGCGCTTGGCCACCCGCTCGGCATGTCGGGCGCAAGGCTTGCGATGACGGCCGCGCACCAGTTGGTGGAAACCGGCGGCAAGCGAGCGCTGGTGACGATGTGCGTCGGCGTCGGGCAGGGGGTTTCGCTAGCACTGGAGCGCGTTTAGGTAGGCGAGAGGATGCCTCCCTCTGTGCCGCGAAGGATGCGCCGATCAACCGCGGTGTGCGACGGGTCTAGGGCGCCGCGGCGTTGCTGTTGAAAATGTCGGCGGTGACTTTCCACACGCGTTTGATCTTTTTCCAGGTCACGACGTATTTGCCGGCGTCCCGCACCGGCCCCTTGTCGCCATCGAAGGTCAATGCGTAGGTGCCGACCTCGTAGGCCACGTCACGGCTCCTGGCGACGGTGACCTTGGTCGGTGCGAAGGTAAGGGCGAAATTCTTGAGACCGACCAAGCTGCCCCAGACCTTGGCGATCGCATCGCGCCCTTGAGCCATCGGCGCGCCAGCCGGCAAGATGGCGCCGTCTTCGGCATAGAACGCTGTAATCGCCGCGACGTCCTTCTTGGCGACCGCGGCAACCCATTGCTTGTCGAGATCGCGAATCCGCTGTTCCTCGGTCGCGGCCCCGGCTGCGTGTGCGACGGACTGAACTTCAGCGACCGCAAGCCCGACGGCGGCGGCCGCGACAGCAATCATCAACGTGCGCATGTGACGTCCTCCCAGTTTCCCAAAACGCGCGACAACAAACTTACGCGCGAAGCATGGCCCGCCGCAACCGGGGCCGAAAGTCGCGTGACCAAAGGGGGTTTCGCCGGCGCTGACGCGGGTTTAAGAACGGGCTTCGACATCGACCTTTCCGATGTCATTGCCCACGAAGGCGGGCGATCCAGTTTCGTCCAGGTGCTGGATGCCCCGCCTCCGCGGGGCATGACAGCCGAACGAGTTAAGGAGACCGCCACGTGCCGATGAGTCCCGGCTACATTCCGTTTCATCCCCATCCGTCGAAGCCGAAATACAAGCCGCCGGCGGGCGCGGTCGACGCGCATTGCCACGTGTTCGGGCCGGAGGCGAAATTTCCTTACGCGCCGGAGCGCAAGTACACGCCCTGCGATGCGCCCAAGGAAAAGCTGTTCGCGCTGCGCGATTTTCTCGGCTTCGACAAGAACGTGATCGTGCAGGCGTCGTGCCACAGCAAGGACAACCGCGCAACGGTCGATGCGCTGGAAGCGTCCAACGGCAAGGCGAGAGGTGTCGCCTTCGTCGGCGAGGAAGTCACCTACGACGAACTGAAGTGGATGGACGGCGCCGGCATCCGTGGCGTGCGCTTCAACTTCGTCAAGCGGCTGGTCGATTCCACGCCGCGCGCGGAGCTGGAGGCGATCGTCAAGAAGATCGAGCCCTTGGGCTGGCACATCGTCATTTATTTCGAGATGCAGGACCTACCGGAGTTCGAGTCGTTCTTCACCTCGCTTCCCACCACGGTTGTCGTCGACCACATGGGCACGCCGGACGTCAAGAAAGGCGTCGATCATCCGGAGAACCAGCGTTTCCATCGGCTGATGGAGAAGCACAAGAATTTCTACGTCAAAGTGACGTGCCCGGAGCGCCTGACCATCGCCGGACCGCCTTATGACGACGTGCTGCCATTTCAGAAGGCCCTGGTGGAGGGGTTCCCGGATCGCGTGATCTGGGGCACCGACTGGCCGCACCCGAACATGAAAAAGGTTGCGCCGGACGACGGCGTGCTGGTTGACCGCATCCCGTTGATTGCGCCGACCGGGCCGCTGCAGAAAAAGCTATTGATCGACAATCCGATGCGGCTTTATTGGGCTAGTTAAGCTGCAACCCCGTTGCGCTCTCTCCTTCGTCATGCCCGGCCTTGTGCCGGGCATCCCGCTTAGGATGGCGTTGTGCTCAACTTGTCGGGATGGCCGGGACAAGCCCGGCCATGACGGCGGAAAAATATTGCATGGGAGGAACGCGCTTTAGATTAGCTCCAAGCGCCGTTGCAAAGCCGCGCCACGCCCGATATATCAACGATTATTCAGGCCATTGAGCTTTGGCTCCGTTGCCGTGGCCGGTCCGCACCGGCAAGCTGCGGAAACCCAAGCCGCATTTGGAGAGTACGATGGCACGCGAACAACGCGATTACGACGATATTCCCGGCACGTTCGTGTTCGACGCCGAACGCAGCCGCCAAGGTTACCCGATCAATTCGTTCTGCATGTCCTTGATGAAGGACGC
>JBGPOB010000100.1:0-11506 GCA_041487815.1 Xanthobacteraceae bacterium
TCGGCTACGCCGGAGCACGTGTTCTTCGACCGCCGTGCATTCCTTGCCGCCACCGCCGCGACGACGGCCGCGCTGTCGCCGGCGCTCGCCATGGCGCAGCGCGTAGCCGACATACCGGATCCAAGCGTTGGCCTCTATCCGGCGAAGCGCATCGAAAAATTCGTGCTCGACCGTGACATCACGCCGGAAAAAATCAACATCAACTATAATAATTTCTACGAATACAACCCCACCAAGAATGTCGCTCGCGATGCGCAGCAGCTGCGCATTCGTCCATGGATGGTGAAGATTGACGGCATGGTCGAGACGCCGCAGCAGATCGCGATCGACGACCTGCTCAAGGCAATGCCGCTCGAAGAGCGGCTCTACCGCCACCGCTGCGTCGAGGCCTGGGGGATGACGATTCCATGGTCCGGTTTTGCGCTCGCGGAGCTTGTCAAATTCGCGAAACCGCTTGGGTCCGCCAAGTACCTGCGCATGGAAACGTTCATGGACCCGTCGATGGCGCCGGGACAGCGCAGCCCGATTTATCCCTGGCCTTATATCGAAGGCCTGACGATGGCCGAAGCCACCAACGAACTGGCGTTCATGGTCACCGGCTCCTATGGCAAGCCGGTTGCAAAACAAATGGGTGCGCCGTTGCGGCTGGCCGTGCCGTGGAAATACGGCTTCAAGTCAATCAAGTCGATTGTGCGCTTCACCTTCACCGATCAGCGGCCGAAGGGATTATGGGAAGCCTTGCAGGCATCCGAGTATGGCTTCTGGGCCAATGTGAATCCGCAGGTGGCGCATCCGCGCTGGAGCCAGGCGACCGAGGAGATAATCGGCACCGGCGAGCGGCGCCCGACGCTGTTGTTCAATGGTTACGGCGAGTATGTCGCCGACATGTACAAGGGCCTTGAGGGCGAGCGCCTTTGGGCGTGAGAATTTGAATCTGGTCGTGATTGTCATGCCCCGCGAAAGCGGGGCATCCAATAAAAAAAGTCTGAATAGTGCTTACTGGATCACCCGCCTGCGCGGGCGATGACAAATGAGAGATGCAAAAAGAAATCGCCGAGCCGTGAGGCTCGGCGAAGTTACGTCGGCATACCGCCGACGTTCACCTTCCAGAGGGGAACTGCTGCCGGCGCAATCTTGCGTTCTGGGAGGAGACCGCAACGAATCACCGACAGCCTAACTTTGTAAATATGCTGGCCGCGGCTGCGGTAAACAAGGAATCCGGCGGCATGTCAGCCATGTGGGCGCAGCAATACCGATCGCGCGGCAGCAGTGTCGGAAAGGTCTGCTTCAGAAATTCCAGCGTTGCGCATTAGCGACCAGAAAGTCGCGGAACACCTGGACGCGCGCGACCGACTTGAGCTCTTCCGGATAAACAAAATAGCAATCGAGCGCGATTTCATCGCCTTCGCCGAACAACTGCACCAACCCGGAGTCTTCAACCAGATAGTCGGGCAGCAGGGCGACACCGAGGCTGCGCTGGCACGCTTTCAACACGCCGAGAATGTTGTTTATGGTCATCAGCGGCGCGCGCGCGCCTTTACCGTTGCGCGCGGCTTCCAAGAGCCAGTTGCGATTTTGCAGCAGGTACGACGGCACCGGCCCCCCGTCGAGCACCAGAATGCGGTGCTGATCGAGATCGGTAAGCGAACGTGGCGTGCCAAAACGCTTGAGATATTCCGGCGAGGCGTAGGCATGAAAGTGCACTGAAAATAGCTTTCGCTGGATGACATCGGGCTGGGCCGGCTGGCGCATGCGGATGCCGACGTCGGCCTGGCGCATCGACAGGTCAAGTTCCTCGTCGGTGACCAGCAACCGGATATGGATGTCGGGATAAAGATCGATGAATTCTCCCAGGCGAGGCGTCAGCCAATGCACGCCGAGACCCGGCGTCGTGGTCACGCGCAGATCGCCATTGGGCCGATCCCGGCTGTCGGTAAGCTTGGTGCGCGCGGCCTCCAGCTTCATGAATACGTCGTGCGCGGTTCGATAGAGCAATTCGCCTTGCTCGGTCAGGATCAGGCCGCGGGCGTGGCGATGGAACAGCGACACCGACAGTTCCTGCTCGAGCGCGCTGACCTGGCGCGACACCGCGGACTGTGAAAGGCCGAGTTGTTCGCCAGCGTGGGTAAAGCTGCCGGCTTCGGCCGCGGCGTGAAACACCTTCAGCTTGTCCCAATCCATCGTTGGACGTACGGCCGTTGTCATCGCCATATCGCAAGTTTCCTATTCTGCCGCAACGCGCTGCTCGTGACGGGCCGTAAGGAAGCGCTCCGCCTCGAGCGCGGCCATGCAGCCCAAGCCGGCGGCCGTCACGGCCTGCCGGTAAATGTCGTCGGCGACGTCGCCGGCTGCGAACACGCCCGGAACCGACGTCGCCGTCGAATAAGGCGCGGTCTTGATGTAGCCGTTGGGCTTCATCTCGATCTTGTTTTTCACCAGCTCGGTCGCCGGCGCGTGGCCGATGGCGATGAACACGCCGTCGATCGGCATTTCGGTGGTCGCGCCGGTCTTGACGTTCTTGAGCCGTATGCGCGCAACCTTGATCGGATTTTCCTGCCCCAGGATTTCATCGATCGCGGAATCCCAGATCACGGAGATTTTCGGATTCTTGAAAAGCCGATCCTGCAGAATCTTCTCGGCGCGGAAACTGTCGCGGCGATGCACGAGCGTAACCTTATCGGCGAAATTGGTGAGAAACAGCGCCTCTTCCACCGCGGTATTGCCGCCGCCGACGACGATGACGTTCTTGCCGCGATAGAAGAACCCGTCGCAGGTCGCGCAGGCGGACACGCCGTAGCCTTTGAACTTCTGTTCGCTCGGCAGGTCGAGCCAGCGCGCCTGCGCGCCGGTGGCAATGACGAGCGCGTCAGCGAGATAGGTGTCGCCGGAATCGCATGTGACGCGGAACGGCCGTCGCGTCAGGTCGAGATCGTTGACGTGGTCGGCGATCATCCGCGTGCCGACGTGCGCCGCCTGCTTCTGCATCTGCTCCATCAGCCAGGGGCCCTGGATGACGTCGGCAAACCCCGGGTAATTCTCGACGTCGGTCGTGATCGTCATTTGACCGCCGGGCTGGATACCCTGAATTAACACCGGCTCCAGCATCGCGCGTGCCGCATAGATCGCGGCCGTGTACCCGGCCGGGCCTGACCCGACGATGACGACCTTGGCGTGGGTGTTTCGTGCCATTTCGAGGCGTTTCTCTGAAATCCGAACCGCAACTGCGGTTCCGGCCTAAAACCGGCATGCGTTCTACGGCCAACTAAGGGCCTGCGGCGGCCGTCGGGAATGTATTCAGTTTGCCGAGCTATGCAAGCATTGCAACCCTTAGCATCGCCTGATGCGGCCTATTCGAGCAGTTCCCCCATTTTGGGGACGGTCCCGCGCAATAATGTTTCACGTTGGTCGTCGATACCGCTAAAAGCGGACCGCAACCATGGATCTGCCCATGCCCGCGCGCCTTGACGCCATCGACCGCCAGATTCTGCGCGAATTGCAGGCCGATGGCCGAATCACCAATGTCGAGCTGGCCCGCCGGGTCGGGATTTCGGCGCCGCCCTGCCTGCGGCGGGTGCGGGCGCTGGCGCTGGCCGGATACATCAAGGGCTATCGCGCGCTCCTCGACGAGAAGCTGCTTGGATTTGAGGTGACCGCTTTTGCAATGGTGCACCTGTCGAGCCAGGCCGAGGCGGACCTCGCCGCGTTCGAGGCCTACGTGCGCAAGGAGCCGCTGGTGCGCGAATGCTGGATGCTGTCGGGCGAGATCGATTTCATCCTCAAGTGCGTCGCGCCCAATCTTGCTGCATTCCAGGCGCTGGTGACGGAGCTCACCGCCGCGCCGCACGTTCGCAACGTGAAGACGTCGCTGACATTGCGCAACTCGAAGGATGCCGCGATGGTGCCGATGGAGAAAGCGCCGGGCTAGTTCACTCCGCCGCCGCCCGCTTGTCGGCAAACGCCGGCATGACCTCGCGCGCGAACAAATCAAGCGAGCGCAGGGATTCTTCAAGTTTCAAATCGCCGAACGCAAGCCACGAGACGAAATAATTGATCCCGGTCGCCTCGACTTCGGCCGCGATATAGTTGCGGACAGTTTCGGGCGAGCCGGCTACGCCGTTGCCGATGGCCATCAGCTCGTCGAACGTGGGCGGCAGCAGCCCGATAATGCGCGGCTCGGCGTTATTGCGCTTGAACAGCCAGAGGAAGCTTTCGAGCCAATGCGGATAGGCCCGGCGCGCGAGCGCCAGCGCCTCGGCGTCGGTCGCGGCGACCACGACGTGCTTGCTGGCGCCGATCAGCGGCGTTTCGCGCGCGCTTTTTTCGAGCAGCGCGCGCGTTGACACATAGCGGTCGACGCAGGCCTTGATCGTTTCGCGCAGGCCGATGATGACGACATTGACGTCGTTTTCGGCGGGCCAATCGGCATTCTCGGGAACGGTGAGGCCATACCACAACGGCGGGTGCGGCTGCTGCACCGGTTTGAGCAGCATCGGCACGTCCTTAAAATTGTAGTAGGCGCCCTCGAATGTCAGCGTATCCGAAGTCAGGCCTCGGATCAGAAGCTGGAACGCCTCGTGATACATGCGCTGACTTTGCGCGAAATCGATGCCGTAGAATTTTGTCTCGAACGGCGAAACGCCGCGCCCAATGCCGAGTTCGAGGCGGCCGCCGCTCAATTGATCGAGCATGCAGACTTCCTCGATCAGCCGGACCGGGTGGTAGAACGGCAGCAGATAGACCAGCGGACCGAAGCGCAGCCGTTTGGTGCGCTGCGCCACCGCCGACAGGAGCATGCCTGGTGAAGCCGCCATACCGAGCGGCGTCGAATGATGTTCGGCCAGATGATAGGCGTACACGCCGGCGCGATCGTAGGCCTCGACTAATTTCAACCGATTTTCATAGAGCTGTCCGAGCGGAATCTTTCCGTCGTCGAGGTGATCGAACACGCCAAATTTCATGGAAGCCCCCGGTCGCGCGGCTCGCTAGCCTACGTTGCCCGCATTTCCAATTTCGCGCACGGCGGCCGGCCCGTCCGTGCCGCGCTTGACGTTGATATCGTACACAAATCCCGACGGCCCGGGCTTGCGGGAAACGACGATCTGGTCTTCGGGATCGACTTGGCCGATGTCGCGGTCGTCGTCGGGCAGCACGATGAGCATGCGCGGGCCAATGCGCACGAATACGAATTGGCCGGCATCACTCCCTTGACGCGCCCATTGTTTGATCTGCGCGTAATACGGCGACTTGGTCCAGGCGTTCGGAAACGCCGGATCGACGGCAACCTGCAGGTTGACGCCGTTGCGCTGCAGATAGACGACGAATTTCGCGCGGTCGGGCTTCCACTCCGGACCGAGGCGCGCGTCCTGCATCCATGAGCAATAGAACGCACGGCAGCAGCCCGGCCGCTCGTTGTAAATGGTGCAACCAATGCCGGCTGCCGCGTGCTTGCACCAGACGCCGGCTGGCTTGTTGAATTCCTCGATGTGCGGGACCTTGCAGCACATCATGCACGAGCCGCAGGCGCGGCCGGGAACAAGGTGGGGAAGTCCGGATGGTTCCATGCGTGCGATCAAGCTCTGAACGTCAGGGGTCTGTCATGTTGACGTCGATAACACACCGCGCACCGGTCGCGCATGGAGTGCAGGTGTGAAAACGCGATCATACCTCAAAGCGGGCAGGGCACGAATGCACATGGCCGGGACGAGCCCGGCCATAACGAAATGTTGACTGCGCAACCGCGGCGGTCAGCTAACGCCACTCGACCTTGATCACCTCGTAGGCCTTGGCGCCGCCCGGCGCGACAACCTCGACGTTCGCGCCCTTTTTCTTGCCGACCAGCGCGCGCGCCAGCGGGGAGGTGATCGAAATCCTTCCCTTCTTGGCGTCGGCCTCGGGCTCACCGACAATTTGCCACACCGCCTTCTTGTCGGTGTCCTCGTCGATCAGCGTCACCGTCGCGCCAAATTTGATTGTGTCTCCGGAAAGCTTTGACACGTCGATCACCTCGGCGCGCGCAAGCTTGTCCTCGAGTTCGGCGACGCGGCCCTCATTGAGCGACTGCTGCTCCTTGGCGGCGTGATACTCAGCGTTCTCCGAAAGGTCGCCGTGCGACCGCGCGTCGGTGATCTGCTGAATGATGCGAGGCCGCTCGACCTGCTGGCAGTGCTTGAGTTCGGACTCGAGCACGGCATAGCCGGCGGCGGTCATTGGAATCTTCTCCATCGGTTCGTTGTCCTCCGGCAAGAAAACTTAAATCGCGGGCCCTTGTCCGGCTCCGCGACCGTGAAACTCGTTGCGCAACTCCTCGCCGCCTGCTGCGGCGGGCCTGGAACCAGCCAAGCCCGCAGATGGTCAGGCCCTGGGAGCGAAATAGGCCTGCAGCGCACGCACTTCGAGATCGCCCCCCAGGTAGGCCTTGATCCCTTGCGCCGCGGCGACGGCACCTGAAAGAGTGGTGTAGTACGGAACTTTGTGCAAGAGGGCCGCGCGGCGAAGCGAGCGGCTGTCGGCAAGGGCCGTGGCGCCCTCGGTCGTATTGAAAACCAGCTGAACATCGCCGTTTTTGATGGCATCGACGATGTGGGGTCGGCCTTCGGCCACTTTATTGACTTTGTGCGCCGGAATGCCTTGCTCCACCAGAAAGCGCTGGGTTCCGGAGGTCGCGATGACCTTGAAGCCGAGGCCGCCAAGTAGTTGAATCGCTGGCAATATTCTCTGCTTGTCGGAGTCGCGCACCGACACGAAGACGGTGCCCGACCGTGGCAGCCGCGACCCCCCGCCGATCTGGCTCTTGGCAAAGGCGATTTCGAAGGTCGTGTCGAGACCCATGACCTCGCCGGTCGATTTCATTTCCGGCCCCAGCACCGTGTCGACGCCGGGAAAGCGCGCGAACGGAAATACCGCTTCCTTGACCCCGACGTGTTTCGATCGGCCCGGCTCGAACGTTTGCGGCTTGAGCCCGAAGCTTGCGAGCTTTTCTCCCGCCATCACCCGCGCCGCTATTTTTGCGACCGGCAGCCCTATGACCTTGGAAACGAACGGCACCGTGCGCGATGCGCGGGGATTGACCTCCAGAATGTAGATGTCGCCGTCCTTGATGGCAAATTGAACATTCATCAGGCCGCCGACGCGAAGCGCGAGCGCGAGCGCACGCGTCTGGCGTTCCAATTCGGCAATCGTGCGCGCGTTGAGCGAATGCGGCGGCAACACGCAGGCACTGTCGCCGGAATGAATGCCGGCTTCCTCGATGTGCTCCATGATGCCGGCGATGTAGGTGTCCACGCCATCGGCGATGCAATCGACGTCGACTTCGATGGCGTCGGACAGATAGCGATCGATCAGCAACGGGCGCCTGACCGAAACGACAAGGTCCGAGGGCCGGTCGAGGTCGGCCGCAAGCCGCGCCACGTAGCGATCGAGCTGGCCGGCGTCGTGCACGATTTCCATGGCGCGGCCGCCGAGCACGTACGACGGACGGATCACGACCGGGTAGCCGATGCCGCCAGCAATGGCGCGCGCCTGCTCGGGACTTGCGGCGATGCCGCTGTCGGGTTGGCGCAATTTCAGCCGGGTGATGAGCTGCTTGAAGCGATCGCGATCCTCGGCAAGATCGATGGCATCAGGCGAGGTGCCAAGGATCGGCACGTCGGCCTTCTCGAGCGCTTCGGCGAGCTTCAATGGCGTCTGCCCGCCGAACTGGACGATAACGCCGTGCAGCGTGCCGTTGGTGCGTTCGGTGTCGATGATTTCCATTACGTCTTCAACCGTCAGCGGCTCGAAATAGAGCCGGTCCGACGTGTCGTAATCCGTCGAAACCGTCTCCGGATTGCAATTGACCATGATGGTCTCGTAACCGACATCCTTGAGCGCAAAGCAGGCGTGGCAGCAGCAGTAGTCGAATTCGATGCCCTGGCCGATGCGATTGGGACCGCCGCCGAGGATGATGACCTTCTTCTTATCGGACGGCGCGGCCTCATCCGCGAGATTGCCGGCAAACGGCGTCTCGTAGGTCGAATACATGTAGGCGGTCGGTGAAGCGAATTCCGCCGCGCACGTATCGATGCGTTTGAATACCGGGCGCACGCCGAGCGCCCGTCGCCGCGCCGCGACTTCATCCGCGGCAAGGTTGGCGAGCTTGCCGAGGCGCGCGTCCGAAAAGCCCGTTGCCTTGAGGCGGCGCATGACGGCGGCACTCGCCGGCAGCCCCTTGGCCGCAATCTCGACTTCCGCATCGACAATGCCGCGAATTTCCGCGAGGAACCACGGGTCGATGGCGCAAGCATCGAAAATCTGCGCATCCGTGAAGCCCAGCCGCATCGCCTGCGCGACTTTCAGGAGCCGGTCGGGGGTCGGTGTGCCGAGCGCGGCGCGGATCGCGTTCTTGTCGTCGCCCTGGCCAAGGCCTTCGATGACAATTTCGTCGAGACCCGTGAGGCCGGTCTCGAGCGAGCGCAGGGCTTTCTGCAGGCTCTCCTGAAAGGTGCGGCCGATGGCCATGACCTCGCCAACCGATTTCATTGAAGTCGTCAGCACCGGCTCGGTGCCGGGAAATTTTTCAAACGCGAAGCGTGGAATTTTGGTGACGACGTAATCGATTGTTGGCTCGAACGACGCCGGCGTCGCCCCGTCCGTAATATCGTTCGCGATCTCATCGAGGGTGTAACCGACGGCAAGCTTGGCCGCGACCTTGGCGATCGGAAAACCGGTGGCCTTCGAAGCCAGCGCGGACGAGCGCGACACCCGCGGGTTCATTTCGATGACGACGAGGCGCCCGTCCCGCGGATTGACCGCAAACTGCACGTTTGAACCGCCGGTCTCGACGCCGATCTCGCGCAATATCGCGATCGAAGCGTCGCGCATCCTCTGGTATTCCTTGTCCGTCAACGTCAGCGCCGGCGCGATGGTGATCGAATCGCCTGTGTGGACGCCCATGGGGTCGATATTTTCGATCGAGCAGATGATGATGCAATTATCGTTGCGGTCGCGCACCACCTCCAACTCGAACTCTTTCCAGCCGAGGACGGCTTCCTCGATCAGCACTTCGGTTGTCGGCGAGGCGTCGAGACCGCCCTCGATGATGTCGAGAAAATCTTCCCTTGTGTAGGCGATGCCGCCGCCGGTGCCGGCGAGCGTGAACGAGGGACGAACAATGGCCGGCAACCCGATGTCGGGCAGGGCTGCGAGCGCCTCGATTAGGCCGCGTTCGATGTAACGCTTCTTGCGTTCCGGCTCGCCGGCCGCCCATGTCGCCTCGTGTGCCGCAAGCGCCTGTGTCTCTTCGGCAACAGGCAGTCGACGCGCCTTGATGGCGGCCATGGCGGCGGCATTGGTATCGCGATCCGCCTTCTTGAGTTCCGATGCATTGGCGAGCGAAGATTTCGGCGTCTCAAGACCAATTCTTCGCATGGCGTCGCGAAACAATTCGCGGTCCTCGGCCATATCGATCGCATCGGCGGTGGCGCCGATCATGGTGACGCCGAATTTGTCGAGCACGCCCATGCGGCGCAGCGACAGCGCGCAGTTGAGTGCGGTTTGCCCGCCCATGGTCGGCAGCAGCGCGTCCGGCCGTTCGCGCTCGATGATCTTGGCGACGAGTTCGGGCGTGATCGGCTCGATGTAGGTCGCATCGGCCAAGTCGGGATCGGTCATGATCGTCGCCGGATTGGAATTCACCAGCACGACCCGGTAGCCCTCGGCCTTGAGCGCCTTGCAGGCCTGCGTACCCGAATAATCGAACTCGCACGCCTGACCGATCACGATCGGCCCCGCGCCGATGATCAGGATCGATTTGATGTCCGTGCGCTTGGGCATGGTGCGACAGCATTCCTCGGCCCGACATGCGGGCATAAAAAAAGCGCGCAGGCGCGCGCTAACTTACCAGCTTGGCACATGATTTTACCTGCCTTCGCCGGAGCCCCGGCTTCGCGCAGGCAGGTCGGCGAACCGACTGGACCCCGCCGCATCATGCACGAAAGTGCGCCAAGCCAGCGCGCGCGCTCTTTAGACCAGAATCGCCGGGCAGGGAAGGGGCGCGCGATCCTTTCCCGCCATTCGGGTCACCCCATTGAACGTGTTGAGCCGGCCTTGGAATCAATCGTCCCCAAAGTTGCGTCACGCGATCGCACGAGCACGACGAATCCGGCGGCAACGAGCACCAGCATGACCGGCGCACTGAGCCCGACAACTTGCAACGGCCGCCACAGCGTCACTTCGGTCGCGAGAATGCCGAGCCATGCGGCGATCGACCAGGTCAAGAGCCATGGCGATACGACGGCGCGGCCGGCGCGCCGCCATGCCTCCACTGCAAGGACCGCAACCAGCGGCAACGCCTGCGCCCAGTAGTGCGTTTGCGCGGTCGGCAGCATCGCCGGCATGACCGCCATCAATACCGCTCCCGCGACCAGAATGGGGTACGGGTCGCCCGGTTGCAGGCGCGAAAATCTCCAAAATCGCCCGTGTCCCGCAATCACCAGCCCGATGACGATGGCGAAATCTGCGGCGAGCTGCGTTTGCGCCGCCCATGCCGGAAGCGGCACATCCTTGTCCAGCACCTCACCGGCCGCGAGGCGCGCAAGCGTCGCGCCGATGCTGGTCATGTCGGAGGCCCACGGCGACAGTTCCCGCACGATGTTGGCCGGCAAATCTCCGGTGAGAATTCCAGCGAGACGCTCGTTCCAGAACGAACGGTAGAGTTCGACAGTCATCTCCGGTCCGAGGCAAAGCGCCGGCACGACGAAAAACAGAACCAGACACCATGCCGCGAGCGCCAGCAGCGTGCGAAAATCGCGGCGCAGAAACGGAATCAACGCCAGCGCGATCGGGAACAGCTTGAGCGCCACGCAAATCGACAGCACCAACGCCGCGGCGTTGCGCCGGCCATCGGCGTAGAGCGCGAGAAAACCGGCCATGAGCAGGACGACGATGGCGGTCGGTTGTCCACGGCCGAGGCTGTCGCCCGCGATTGGCAGCAGCGCCAGCACCGGACCGAGTCGCAGCGCCCACCACGGCTGCCAATAGCCGTCCCGCACCCGCAGATCGAGCGCGCGCTCGATCGCACTTGCCCACACATGCGTTGCGGCAAACAGCGCGACCAAACCGATCGCATACCAGGCGCCGATGGCGACGGGGTATGGCAACGCCCAGGCCAGTTGGGCATGACCCGGAAGCGGATTGGCGAACGGGCCCATCGCGAGCGCAAAGCTCGGCGGGTAGTGATAGGCCCAGCCGTGATCGTCGGTGACGCCGTAGAGTGGGTAGCCGCTCCAGATCGCCCAGCCGGCGCGAAAGAAAACCTGAACGTCGCCGAACCCGTGCACGGTGACGCGGCGGATCACCATCAGAAGATAGACAATCGCCATCGTTGCCAGCGACGCGATAACGACCCACTCGCGCGCGCGCGGCGCCGCGTAGCGCACCGGCCGTGGATTGGTCGGAGGGTCAATCACGATCATGCGCCGCGGGATTGTGCTCGCTTCCATAAATATGTCGTTGTCGGGCCATGGCCTAA
>JBGPOB010000101.1:0-11319 GCA_041487815.1 Xanthobacteraceae bacterium
GATTGCGCCGTTCCGCGCACGCAGCAAGAGCCGTCGGCCGGATTTGCGGCACAAGCGCACGGTCGCCAAAAGTGGGCACCGGTTTTGCGTCCGACCTTACCTTCGCCCGCCGAAGCGAGCTTCGCCAAGGCGGGTTGCGCGCTAGCGTCGTAATAGAGCGCACGATCGTGTCGGCGAACCGGGTTCCACTTCGCCGGGGATCATGCGCTCGCCGCTCCTCGTTGTGGCAACAAAATCCTGCGAACAACGGTAACTCGACGGCGCGGGATCACGCATTCGTTAAATAATTCATAATAAGGCCCCATTTCGGTCAAGCGCGGGACAAGCTGGATTGCGATGGTGCCATCGTTGCCTCAGGGTCCGGCCCAAACACAGGTTCCGGATTCCTCAGCCCCCCAGCCCCCCGGGGCTTGTGAGGCCGGACCCGTGAGGCGCGTACGGTTCAATCCCCAATGCTCTTGGGCCGGCGATTTCCGCCGGCCCAATTTTTTGGTGGTATGGCGGTGCTGGAAGTGGCGGCACCGCGGCCCGGCGCGGCACATTCGATCCCGATGTCTGCAATGATGCGGTGATCGATACTGTGGTTGGCAGAGCCGACGCGGCCGCCGGCGACAACGACCCCGGTCAGCGCAGCGACGTCAGCGCCGCCGCGAACATGGGACCAGGTGCGGCGGCCGTGCCGGATTGCAAGATGACGGCAACTTCATCGACGGTCTCGGTTTGGAAGTCCTTCAACGGAACAGTCCATGTCGCCGGCGCGCCGGTCCAATCTCCGATCTTGATCCAGCGACGCACCACATTGTGATAGGTGATCGCGCGACCTTTGTTTTCTCCGCGCGTGATAGCGACCGGCAGCGCGCTGGATACGGGACACAGCCAGACTTCACCGCGTTCGTTGCCGGATTTCCCAGCCGGCGCGGCGATTGTCAGTTTGCCGTCGGCGACCGACATCGACACCGGCACAGAAAGCGTTGTGGCCTGCCGGCGGCTTTGCCCGATCGCGCTCTCGATCTCGGACTTGTTGCTGCCGAGCGCCTGGGCGGCGCCGTTAACGACTACTTGCGGCGTGTAAACGTCGCGGTCGCCACGCACGCGCGCATAGGCGCGCTGGCGATTGCCATGCCCCGGCAGCGCAAGCGTGTCCTTCCAGCCGAGATAGTCCCAGTAGTCGATGGCGAGACTGAGAGTGATGAGCGAGGGGTCTTTGCTCAGTTCGCCGATCAGCTTGTCGGCGGGCGGGCAGGAATTGCAACCTTGACTGGTAAAGAGTTCGATAACGGCGCGCGGTTCCGCAGTCTGAGCGGGTGCGACAGCGGCACACAGTGTGGCAGCGATTGCGCCAAAGAACGCAAGCTGGCTCTTCATGTTGACCTTCATCCCGCTTAGCGTCGGTCCCGGCCTGGCGTCAGTCGCTGGAAATCGTCACCGATTGAACGATACAGGCATTCACGTGCCTTGAACGCAGATCGCGCATTCCGGGCTATTGTGCATAGAGGACGCGTCGATCACCAGCCACTCAATTCGAAGTGAAGCGCTGTGGCGGCCTGCGGCGATGGGCCCACCAGCCAGCAGTCGCCACTTCCACCCGCTATGCGGCGAGCTGCCGTAGCACATAGTGCAAAATGCCGCCGTTCTTGAAGTAATCAATCTCGTCGAGCGTGTCGATCCGGCAGATCAGCGGCACGCGCTTCAAGCCGCCGTCGGCGGCGACGATCTCCGCGATCATACGCTGCCGCGGTTTGATTTCGCCGTGCAGCCCGCGGATGGTCACCTGCTCGCTGCCTTTCAGGCCAAGTGTTTGCCAGGTCGTACCTTCCTCGAAAACCAGCGGAAGCACGCCCATGCCGATCAGGTTGGAACGATGAATGCGCTCGAACGATTGCGTGATGACGGCGCGCACACCGAGCAGGTTGGTGCCCTTGGCGGCCCAATCGCGCGAAGAGCCGGTTCCGTATTCCTTGCCGGCAAAAACCACCAGCGGCACGCGTTCGGATTTGTAGCGCATCGCCGCTTCGTAGATCGGCATTTGCTGACGCGACGGATAGTGGATCGTCACGCCGCCCTCGACGCCCGGCACCATCTGGTTCTTGATGCGAATATTGCCAAATGTGCCGCGCATCATGACTTCGTGATTGCCGCGCCGTGTGCCGTACTGATTGAAGTCGGCGGGCTTCACCTTGTGGTCGACGAGATACTGCCCCGCCGGAGAATTGAGCTTGATCGAGCCCGCAGGCGAAATGTGGTCGGTCGTGATGGAATCGAGGAACAGGCCGAGCACGCGTGCATCGATAATGTCCTCGATCGGCGTCGGCGCGCGGTGCATGTGGGTAAAGTACGGCGGATTTTGCACGTAGGTCGACCGCGAGTCCCAGCCGTACGTCAGCCCGCCCTTCACCGCGATCTTGCGCCAGTTGGCGTCGCCCTTGAACACGTTGGCGTATTTTCTGGCAAACATCTGCTTGTTGATGCACTTGCGCATGACCGCCGCGATCTCGCGATTCGTCGGCCAGATGTCCTTCAGGAAGACTTTCTTGCCCTTCTTGTCGAAGCCGATTGGCGAGCGATGTGGATCGATTTGCATCGAGCCGGTGATCGCATAGGCGACGACAAGCGGCGGGGAGGCGAGGTAGTTGGCACGCACATCGGCATTGATGCGGCCCTCGAAGTTTCGATTGCCCGACAACACCGCGGCGGCGACGAGGTCGTGTTCGCTGACGGCCTTGGAAATCTCCGGCGGCAGCGGGCCCGAATTGCCGATACAGGTGGTGCAGCCGAACCCGACGAGATTGAAGCCGAGCGCGTCGAGGTCCTTCTGCAGGCCCGACTTGTCGAGGTATTCCGCGACGACCTGCGAACCGGGCGCAAGCGAGGTCTTAACCCAGGGTTTGACCTTCAGGCCTTTCTGGACGGCCTTGTGCGCGATCAGTCCGGCTCCGATCATCACGCTCGGATTGGATGTATTGGTACAGGATGTAATCGCCGCGATGACGACGTCGCCATGTCCAAGGTCGTGCGCGCGGCCGGGCACGGGCACCCGCTTGGCCATTTCGGCGCCCTTGGAAAATTCCTTGTCGAGGGCAATGGCAAATCCATTTTTGACGTCGCGTAGCGACACGCGATCCTGCGGCCGCTTCGGGCCGGCAAGCGAGGGCTCGATGCTGCCGAGGTCGAGCTTGAGCACGTCGGTAAAGATCGGGTCCGGCGTCGACTTGGTCCGGTACAGGCCTTGCGCCTTGGCATAGGCCTCGACCAATGCAACGCGAGGCTCTGCGCGCGCGGTATCGCGCAGGTAGCGGATCGTATCGTCGTCGATCGGGAAGAAGCCGCACGTCGCGCCGTACTCCGGCGCCATGTTGCCGATCGTGGCGCGATCGGCAAGCGAAAGGTTGGCGACGCCCGGCCCGAAAAACTCGACGAATTTTCCGACGACGCCACGCTTGCGCAGCATCTGGGTTACGGTGAGGACAAGATCGGTCGCGGTAACGCCTTCCTTGAGCTTGCCGGTGAGTTTGACGCCGATGACTTCGGGCAGCAGCATCGAATACGGCTGGCCGAGCATGGCCGCTTCCGCTTCGATGCCGCCGACACCCCAACCAAGCACCGACAGGCCGTTGACCATCGTCGTGTGCGAATCGGTGCCGACCAGCGTGTCGGGATACGCGATCTCGGCGGTTTGCTCCTTGCCGTCGAGCTTGATGGTGCCCTTGGCGCTCCAGATCGTTTGCGACAGATATTCCAGATTGACCTGATGGCAGATCCCGGTGCCGGGCGGGACCACGCGGAAATTTTCAAACGAGCTCTGCGCCCATTTGAGGAAGCGATAGCGTTCTTGATTTTGTTTGTACTCTTCCTCCACGTTCTTCTTGAACGCGGTGTTATCGCCGAAGAAGTTGATAATGACCGAATGATCGATGACGAGGTCCACCGGGACGAGCGGATTGATTTTTTTCGAGTCACCGCCGAGATTTTTCATGGCGTCGCGCATGGCCGCGAGATCGACGACCGCCGGCACGCCGGTAAAATCCTGCATCAGCACGCGCGCCGGCCGGAATGCGATCTCGCGATCCGAGGTCTTGGTCTTGAGCCACTGCGCAACAGCCTGAAGGTCTTGCTTGGTAATCGTACGGCCGTCCTCATGACGCAGCAGGTTCTCGAGCAGCACCTTCATGGAAAATGGCAGGCGCGAAATTCCCTTCAAACCGCCCTTTTCCGCGGCCGGCAGGCTGTAATAGGCATAGGTCTTGTTGCCGACCTTCAGGGTCCTGGCGCTTTTGAAACTGTCGAGTGACGTCATGTGGGCCTGGTCCTATCCCAGCCGGCGACCCGCCGGATCATTTGAAGGTAATTCGTTACCAAATTCGCAGGCTCGCGATCGGACGCGCCAATCGGGCGTGTGACCGCGATTCCCGTGCAATGTTGGGCTTATAGGAGCTTTCTTTGCGGTCTACCACACGCACGAAGGTTGTATACACTGCCATGCCTCGCAATCTGATTGCATCGGCTGGGTGTGCCGCGCTTGCGGCCGGATCGGCCGCATAATGGGCGCTGGCGGGGAAATCCGGCTGCGCGCGACGCGCCTCGGCTGCCTGCGCGGGGGCCAGCAAATATTCTCGAACTTGAGCTTCGAGGTCGCCGGGGGCGAGGCACTGGCAATCGTGGGTCCGAATGGCGCCGGCAAGACCAGCCTACTGCGGATCGTGGCAGGCTTGCTGCGGCCGAGCGCGGGGCGCCTGCAATTGGCAGGGGGCGGGCCTGAAATGACGCTGGCTGAGCAGGTGCACTATCTGGGCCACGTGGACGCGCATAAACCGGCGCTGACCGTTGCCGAAAACCTCGGATTTTGGACACGGTATCTCCACGGCGCGCCAACGGCTTCCGCCGATCTCGCCGTAGTAGGCCTCGCGAACCTCGCCGACATGCCGGCAGGGATCCTGTCAGCAGGGCAGCGCCGGCGGCTCACGCTGGCGCGGCTCGTCGCGATTGCAAGACCGATCTGGCTGCTGGACGAGCCGACTGCGGCGCTTGATGCCGGCGGGCAGGAAAAACTCGGCGAACTCATGCGCGGGCATCTTGCCGGCGGTGGCATAATCCTGGCCGCCACCCATGGGCCGTTGCCGCTGGAAAAGGCCTCGGAATTGCGGATGGGAGTGCATTGATGGACGCGCTTGCCGCAATCCTGGTGCGCGATCTGCGCGTTGCATTGCGCGTCGGCGGCGGCGCGCTGGTCGGCGTTCTGTTCTTCCTTGCGGTCGTCACGCTGATCCCGTTCGCGCTCGGACCCGATCTCGCGCTGTTGCGGCGGATCGGTCCCGCCATCCTCTGGCTCGGGGCGCTGCTCGCCTCATTGCTGGCGCTCGATCGGCTGTTCGCGGACGACCAGGCCGATGGCTCGCTCGACATTTTGCTAACGGGAAGCGTGCCCCTGGAACTCGTCGTAGGAACCAAGGCGGTGGCGCATTGGCTCGCGACCGGCCTTCCTCTCGTGATCGTTTCGCCGCTCTTGGGCCTGATGCTCAACCTTGATGCTCGCTCCATCGCGTTCACGGCGCTGACGCTTGCGGTCGGCACGCCGGCGCTCACCTTCATCGGCCTCATCGGCGCCGCGCTTGCAGTGGCGATACGGCGCGGCGGCTTGTTGCTGCCGATCCTGATCCTGCCACCGGCGATACCGGTATTGATCTTTGGCGTTGCCGCCGCCAATACCGATGTCGTCGGTGCCGTGCCTTTCGGCACGCCATTCACAATTCTGTGCGCGCTGACGCTGTTCAGCATTGTGATAGGCCCATTTGCGGCGGCAGCGACACTGCGGCACGGCCTGGAGTGATAAACTGTTAGTTTGGACCGAAGCATGCCGTATGGCCGATGCAAGAAAAGGTTGAACTGAGAAAAGCGCAATGTCCCTGATCGATCTCGCCAATCCGACCCGTTTTCTAAAGCTCGCCGCGCGGTTGTTGCCGTGGTTTGTCGCCGCGACGCTTGTGGCATTCGCCTGCGGTCTGGTGTTGACGATGCTGGCGCCCGACGATTACCAACAGGGCGCGACGGTGAAGATCATGTTTATCCACGTTCCGAACGCCTGGCTGTCGATGTTGGTGTGGGCGCTGATGAGCGTCGCCGCATTGGGCACGCTGGTGTGGCGCCACCCGCTCGCCGATGTCGCCGGCAAGTGCGCCGCGCCGCTCGGCGCGGCATTCACATTTCTGGCGCTCGTTACCGGCTCGCTGTGGGGACGCCCGATGTGGGGTACCTATTGGGTGTGGGATGCGCGGCTGACATCGGTGCTGGTGTTGTTTCTGATGTATCTCGGAGTGATCGCACTGTGGCGCACGGTCGAGGATCCGTCGCGCGCCGCGCGGGCCGCCGCTATCCTTACGCTCGTTGGCGCCATCAACCTGCCGATCATCAAGTTCTCGGTCGACTGGTGGAATACATTGCATCAGCCGACCTCGGTGTTCCGCGTCGGCGGCCCGAGCATCGACTCGAGCATTCTGGTTCCACTGCTTGTGATGGCGATCGCTTTCGCGCTCCTGTTCATCACGCTGCACATCGCGGCCATGCGCAACGAGATTTTACGCCGGCGCGTACGAACGCTGCGGCTGCTGGCGGCGCAGGCGGCGCAGGTCGCGGATACGCGCGCGGGCGCGCGCGCGTGAGTCTCGGGCCGCACGCGGACTTCATCGTCGCCGCGTATGCGGCGGCGGTCGGTGTCGTTGCACTGCTTGTTATCTGGGTCATCGCCGATTACCGCCGGCAGCGGCGCGCGCTCGCCGATCTTGAAGCGCGTGGCGGCCGCGGGATCGCAACTGGGGCTCCGACGACATGAACACAAATATTGGCGGCTCCCGATCGGCTGCGCCGCGCCGGCTCGCGGTCATGCTGCCGTTGGCGGTCTTCCTCGCGCTTGCGCTGTTGTTTCTGTACCGGCTCGGCGCCGGCGACCCATCGCATCTGCCTTCCGCCTTGATTGGCAAGCCGGTGCCAAAGGTGGATCTGCCGGCGGTCGCCGATCTCATGAAGGACGGGCGCGCGGTGCCGGGCCTCGCCGCGGCGGATTTCGCGGGCGCCGTTACGCTCCTCAACGTTTGGGCCTCATGGTGCGTGCCATGCCATGACGAGGCGCCGCTGCTCATGAAACTTGCCGAGGACACGCGTATCCGCGTCGCCGGCATCAACTACAAGGATCAGCCGGAAAACGCGCGCCGCTTCCTCGGCCGCTATGGCAATCCATTTGCAGTCACGGGCGCCGACCTCAACGGCCGCGCCGCCATCGAATGGGGCGTCTACGGCGTGCCGGAAACCTTCATCGTCGGGCGCGACGGCAGCATCGCGTTCAAGCTGGTCGGTCCGATCACGCCGGAAAACCTGGAACGGGTGTTGAAGCCGGAGATCGAGAAGGCGTTGTCGAAGGGCCCATAGCTTGGCGTTGCGGCCATCGCTGCACGTTCTCGACCAATGTTGTGCGCCGCCAATCTCGCGGCCTAGTATTCTTCGACGCACGTCGGCGCGCCAACAATGTAATCGGCAGGAAGGCCGGGATGACTGAAGCGCATTCGGGCGACTATCCGATCGAACGCCGCGAGGGCGAAATCGAACGGCTGCGAATTCAGGGCGAGGCCATGGCGCCGGGCGCCGAGATTATGCTCGACCGCATCGGCGTCGCGCCGGGATGGGCCTGCCTCGACATCGGGTGCGGTCCCGGCGGGATAACCGGCCTGATGAGTCGGCGCGTCGGCGACACCGGCCGTGTCGTCGGTCTCGATGGGGACGCGGCGTTTATCGCGCACGCGCGCCGAAGCGCGGCGAACAATGTCGAATTCGTGGTCGGCAACGCCTACGGCTCGGACATGCCGAGCAACAGTTTCGATCTCGTCCACATGCGATTTGTCGCCAGCACGGCCGGCGATCCCGAGACCCTGCTGAAGGAAGCGAGCCGGCTGGCGCGCCCGGGAGGCATCGTCGCGCTGCAGGAGCCGGATATGGCGATGCTCAATTGCTATCCGCCGCATCCGGCCTGGGAGCGGCTGAAGGTGGCGCTGGAAGGGGCTTTCACGAGCGCCGGGGCGGACATCCGCCTGGCTCAAAAATTATTCGCGTTGGTGCGGCACGCGGGCCTTCAAGACGTGCAGTATAGGCCGTTCATCGTCGGCGTTCGCTCAGGCGATCCGTTGCATGACTATCTTCCCGCGACCGTGGAATCGCTGCGCGCAACCATCATTGGCCGCGGGCTGATGAGCGCGCAGGCGCTGGCCACATCGCTTGCCGAATGCCGGGCCCACATTCGCGATCCGGACACCGTATTCACGACTTATCTGGTCGCGCAGGTGTGGGGGCGCGTCGCCAAATAGGCGCGCGTGATACTCGTCTCGCGGCTATCGGGAATCCTGTTCAACGCCGGTATCCGCGGCGTATTTCGTCAGCAGCGGATATTGCAGCGCCGCGAAGATGAACGTCAGCGGCATAACACCGAAGACCTTGAAATTGACCCACATGTCGGTCGTCTGCGTCCGCCAGACAATTTCATTGAGCACCGCCAGCGCTAAGAAAAACAGCGACCAGCGTAAAGTGAGCTTGCGCCAGCCTTCGGCGGTAATGTGAAACATGGAATCGAAGACGACAGCGAGCAGGTTCTTTCCAAGGAGATGCCCGCCGAGCAGCGTGCCGCCGAACAGAACATAAATGATCGTCGGCTTGAGCTTGATGAAAGTCTCGTCGTGCAGATAGAGCGTCAACGCGCCAAACACGACAACGATGATTGCCGAGGCGACCGGCATGATAGGCAGTCGGTGCGTCAGCACATAAGAGACCGCCAGCGCGACGACAATCGCGGCCATGAACACGGCGGTAGCGACGAAAATGCCCGCGCGCTCGCCGTCGGCAATGTCCGTTGGCAACAACGGTCCGATCAGCGGCAGAAACAAGGCCGGCCGCGAATTGGCGACAAAGAACAGGATCAGCGGCCCAAGGTCGATCGCGAGCTTGAGCAGGGGATTGAGTTGCGGCTTTTCAGTCATGGCAAGTGTGTAGCGCGCACGAGGCGCACACTCAATCGTCATCGCCCGCGAAACCGGCAGGTGCCAAGGGGTTGTCATTGCGAGGAGCCGGAAACGGCGACGAAGCAAACTCGATGACCGTCAATTGGACCGCAGCCAACCGGGAGATTGCTTCGCTTCCGCCTTCGCTAAAGCTTCGGCGGACTGGCAGCAAGCCCGTCGAAGCTCTTGACCACCGAAGCCCGCCTTCGCGGGCGAAGGCGGTTAGCGTAGACAGGTCGCTCGCAATGACAGCCAGTTTCATTCCAACCCCGCCACCGCCCGCGCAAAATCCCGCGCCGTGAACGGCGCCAGGTCTTCGACGCCTTCGCCGACCCCGATAAAGTGCACCGGCAGGCGAAACTTCGCCGCAAGGGCGACAAGGATGCCGCCGCGCGCGGTGCCGTCGAGCTTGGTCATCACCAGCCCGGTGACGCCGGCAACTTTCTGAAATTCGCCGACCTGCGACAGCGCGTTTTGCCCGACCGTCGCATCGAGCACGAGCAGCACCGCATGCGGCGCGGATGGATCGAGTTTCTTCATCACGCGCGCGATCTTGTTGAGCTCGCCCATCAACGCGGATTTGTTTTGCAGCCGCCCAGCGGTATCGACGATCAACACGTCCGTCGCGGCGTTGCGGGCGGCGGCCAGCGCGTCATAGGCGAGGCTCGCCGCATCGCCGCCTTGCGCGCTGCCGAAAAAGCCTGCGCCGGTGCGCTCGCTCCAGATTTTCAGTTGCTCGATGGCGGCGGCACGAAACGTATCGCCGGCGGCGAGCGCTACGCTCTTGCCCTCGGCGCGCAGCTTCGCCGCGAGTTTGCCGATGGTGGTGGTCTTGCCGGAGCCATTGACGCCGACCACGAGGATGACGAATGGCTTTTTCGCCGCGTCGACGGTGAGCGGCAGCGCGACCGGCATGAGAATTTGTTCGATTTCGGTTGCGAGGATCGCCTTGACCTCATCGGCGGTAACTTCCTTGTCGTAGCGTCCTTCGCCGACGGCGGCTGCGATCCTGGCCGCGGTTTCGAGGCCGAGGTCGGCGCGGATCAGCGCTTCTTCCAGTTCCTCGACCGTCGCCGCGTCAAGCTTGCGCTTTGAAACAATGTCGGCAATAGCGCCGCCAAGCGCCGACGACGTGCGTCTGAGCCCGCCCGTGACGCGCCGCCATAAAGATTGCTTCCCATCGGTCATGATATTCTACGTGTCATTGCGAGGAGGCCGACAAAGCAATCCAGAGCCAGGAAGCTGTGCGAGATTGCTTCGCTTCGCTCGCGATGACATTGCCCTGACAGCCGTGATAGCGGTTTAGCCATGCCGCCGAAAGAGATCACCGACGAGGAGATGCTGGCGCGCGTATTGTACCGCGACGGCCTCATGCTGGTCGTCGACAAGCCCGCCGGGTTGCCGGTGCATCGCGGCCCCAAGGGCGGCGGCGCGTTCGAGGACCATTTTGGCGCCCTGCGCTACGGCTTGCCGCGCCCGCCGTCGCTGGCGCACCGGCTCGACAAGGATACGTCGGGCTGCCTGGTTCTCGGCCGCCATCGCAAGGCGCTGGCGACGCTTGGCCTGTTGTTCAAGCACGGCAAGATCGGCAAGACCTATTGGGCGATTGTCGAAGGCAGGCCGGCGAGTGACGAAGGCAGGATCGATCTGGCGCTTGGGCGGCGCAACGAGGACCGCGGCTGGTGGATGAAGCCCGACCCCAAAGGGCTGCCGTCGACCACGACCTGGAAGGTTTTGGGGCACTCGGACGGACTGACCTGGCTGGCGCTGGAACCCGTCACCGGTCGGACGCATCAGCTGCGGGTGCATTGCGCCGCCATGGGCTGGCCCATCGTCGGCGACAATATTTACGGCAACGCGCCGCGTACCGGCGGGCCGATTCAACACCTGCACGCGCGCGAAGTCGTCGTGCCGATCGCAAAGAACAAGCCGCCGGTGCGCGTTACCGCGCCGGTGCCGGAGCACATGAAGGAGCGGCTGAAGCTGTGCGGGTGGCCGGGCGAGCCAGAGGCAGCAACGCCGATCGCATGAAAGTCATGCCGCAATCAGGCGGCGGCCATCATGACCGGCGATCCGCGCGTCAAAGATGGCACCGGGTCCAACAGCTGCGTCGATGCGCACCTGCGTGAACTGCTCGGTGCGTCCGATACCGCGCGATTCACTGAGGATGCTCCGGCGCTGGCCGACTTCGGCGGCGAGATGGCGATGCAGCTCCCGCGCGCCCGCCTCGCGCAAGCGCCGCGCCCGATCCTTGACGATGTCGTGGCTAACCTGCGGCATGCGCGCC
>JBGPOB010000102.1:0-11314 GCA_041487815.1 Xanthobacteraceae bacterium
CGACGCCACCAATGTGACTGAGCGTCCCTTGGTCAGCGTCATCACACCGATATCCATCGACCACGTCGAGTTCCTCGGCGACACGCTTGAGAAAATCGCGGCAGAAAAGGCGGCGATCATGCGCCGCGACGTGCCGGCCGTGATCGGGCGCCAGCCGGAAGGCCCGCTCGCCGTCATCACGCGGCACGCCGACGAAGTCGGTGCGCCACTGCATGTGCTCGGCCAGGAATGGATCGCGGGCGAGGAGCGCGGCCGGCTCGTCTACCAGGACGCGCGCGGGCTCATCGACCTGCCGGCGCCGCGGCTGTTCGGCCGCCATCAGTTCGACAACGCCGGCACCGCGATCGCGGCCTTGCGCGTCAGCGGGCTGACGCTCGGGCGAGATCTGGATTTGTCGCGACGCTTTCCGAGCGGGATCGCACTCAACGGCAAAATGTTTTCGGGGCAAGCCGATGTAGCCCAGCTCGATCAGACGCTGGAGGCGCGCGCGTTCGAAGCGGGCATCTTGAAAGCCGACTGGCCCGCGCGCATGCAGCGCCTGACCGCCGGAAAACTGCAGGCGCTGCTGCCGCGCGACAGCGAACTCTGGCTCGACGGCGGCCACAATGCCGATGGCGGGCGCGCCGCCGCCGCCGCGCTGGCGGACCTTGAAGACCGCGTCTCGCGTCCGGTGGTGCTCATCGCCGGCATGCTTTCCACCAAGGATTCAGCAGGCTTCCTGCGCAATTTCGCCGGCCTCGCGCGCCGGCTCATCGCTATTCCCATCCGCCAGGATAAGACGCTGTCGGCGCAGGCGCTTGCCGCCAGCGCAACGGGCGTCGGAATTCCCTCCGAGGCCGCCGACGGCATCGAGACGGCGCTGGCGCGCGTGCGCGAACTTGAGCTCGCGCCGGCGCCGCGCATCCTGATCACCGGCTCGCTCTATCTCGCCGGTGAAGTTCTGGCCGCCAACGGCACGCTGCCGGGGTGAGGGCTGCCGGAAAAACTGCAATTTCTGTAACGCGCGGAGGAGCGGCCTATCTTCCGCGCTCAAGGCAGCTCAATTCGCGCTCTCCAAAATATTATTTTAGTGAGGCGTCCCGCAGTGAAGTACAACTTTAATACAGCGCCGACCGGCCTGTATTCGCGAGCGCTAAATTCCCAACTGTCGAACGAAAGAAGTTTGGTTTTGCCCTCGGCGCTCAATTGTTCCAACTCGTACGCGCCGCCGCCGGGACGTTGCACAATTGGAATGAGCTCAAGACTCGGATCGTCGCGAAGAAGTCTTGCAATATGGTCCATCGCTTGACCTTTTGTTTCACCGACGTGAAACCAGTCCAAGTTTGCAGCCGGCACCGACTTGGCCACCTCGGAGATATGATCGTCTTGAAAAGACAGCCGGATCGAAAGACCGCGATAATTGAAAATTTGCAGCCCTGCGGCATCGTATGCAACTTGTAATTGATCCAAATTCTTGCTGGAAACGACAAAGTCATGATCAGGTATAGGAGTAATCTGAGCTTTTGGACTAGTTAGATTGATCTGCGCGAGCACCTCCTCCTTACCGGTTCCGATTTTGAATCCGCGGAACGCGCCCGTTGTGTATTCGTGGCGCTCAACAAACAATTTGTCGATCACGGACGACAACGCAAGTGTCAACGCCACAGCGCAGCAAAGTGAGACGATGAAAATTACAGTACGACGCTTCATTTGGGTCACGCTTCAGATTCAGCGGCGCTGCACCGACTACCCGCTGATTTTTGCGATCGCCAGCACACCAGCATGATCGAACAATGTCATGCACCAATTCAATATGTCAGGCCGCTAATTTGATTCCGTTTGTCGCAATATTGCTTAACCGAAGTTGAAAAACAAAACGGCCAGCGCAGGCGCCGGCCGTGATGTATCTCGTCGCGTGAGCGAAATTAAACCGCGCCGGTGATCCACTGCTCGAGCTTCTGCTTGGGCGCGGCGCCGACCTGGCGCGAGGCCAGCTCGCCGTTCTTGAACAGCATCAATGTCGGGATCGACATGATGCCGTACTTCTGCGCCGTCGCAGGATTTTCGTCGACGTTGAGCTTGACGATCTTGACCTTGCCGCCGAGCGTGCCGGCGAGCTCTTCGAGCGCCGGCGCAATCATCTTGCAGGGGCCGCACCATTCGGCCCAGAAATCGACCACGACCGGCTCCGCCGACTTCAGGACTTCAGCGTCGAAGTTCGCGTCGGACACTTTTTGAACGCCCATGGGGCACCTCTAATTTGTTTGTCGGTTTTGTCGGATTAGCAGTCGGGTCGTTTACGGACGCTATCAGCAAAGGTGGAATCCGATTTTGCGTCCGAATGCGGTCTGAACTTTGAGTTGGCGCGTTTTCCGGGCGGCTGACCAATATCCACTCAGCCTGACCACGCGCTAGGAAGCTGGCGCGGAACCTATGTACGCCAACCGTCAGCGTCAAGGTAAAGTCACGCCGGGATATTTTTTTCGAATTCCCGGTCCAGCAGTGCCGGTGAAAGCTCCATGAGATCAGGAACATCGGTCCACACCAGCGTGGCGCGGATGGTATGCCCTGGATAGATTTTCATCAGCAACGCCCGGTAGAGCGCAAGCTGGCGAATGTATGAATCCGGCACGTCTTCAGTTGCGCGCGGCGGCGACCGATTCGTCTTGTAGTCGGCGATCAGGATTTCATCAGCGGTAACGGCCAGACGGTCGATCTGGCCGCTGACCAAGATCGGCCTTCCCGATGAATCCGTCAGGCGACCGACGATGGGAACTTCCGCGCGCGCGCCAGGCGCGAACAACGCCGCGAAGCGCCGGTCGTCCAGGACGTTGAATGCTTGCGCGAGAAGTTTCTCGCGTTCCGCAGCGGAGAAATCCCGCGCGGCGCGCGCGAGAAAATTTTGCGCCGCCGTTGCGCGCTCGTTGCTAGCAAGATTGGGCAGCGATTGCAGCAACCGGTGCATGATCGTGCCGCGTAGCATCGCCAGCCGCCGGTCCTCGCGGCTGGCGGCGCGCGCGGAGGCTGCCGCGCCGTCGTCCACCGATGGTGTCAGCGCGAAGACTTGCCGTCCCGGCGGCGCGTCACGCGCCAGCCAGGAGGGCACGGCAATTGATTGGGGACGATCCACCGCGGGCACTGGCGCCGCCGCATCGGGGGCGACCTTGCGCCAGCGCCATACGTTGCCGTCGCCGTGGTCCGCCGGCTCTTCCGCCGCCAGCGGGACGAGCGCCTGCGCGACCAGATCGTACCAGCAATTCTCCGGCATCTTTCTTTCGCCGGCGGCGCCGCAGATGACGAGCCGGTCCGCCGCGCGCGTCATCGCGACATAAAGCAGGCGGCGGTGCTCGTGTTCGGCGGCGGTGGCCGCCGCCTGGCGCGCGCGCGCAATGGCGGGGACATCGTCGTCTTTGCGCGCCGCCCAGATGATGCGGTCCGGCGCACCGGGCGCGGCACCGTGGTGGGGTAGCGCGAGAAGTCTCGGCTGGCGCTGCGGCGGTCCGGCGGGCGGCGATAGCGTGTCGGCGAGAATCACGATCGGCGCTTCGAGGCCCTTGGCGCCATGCACGGTCATCACGCGCACTTCGTCGCGGTCCATTTCCATGTCGCGCTTGATTTCGGCGTTGGCGGCGCGCAGCCAATGCGCGAAGCCCTGCAGCGAGGGCACTTCGTTCCGTTCGTAGTCGAGCGCCAGATCGAGGAACTCGTCGAGCGCGTCGATCGCTTCCCCGCCCAACCGCGCCAGGATTTTCGCGCGGCCGCGCTCGGTGCCCAGCACGCGCGCATAGAAGGCAAACGGCGTCTCAACCTGCGCCCGTTGGCCGTAGGCGTCGAGCCGCGCGGAAATTTCGGTAAAGCGCGGCTCGCTTTGCGCAGAGAGCGAGGCCCGCAGCGATCCTGCTCGCGCGTGAGCAAGTGTGAAGAGGTCATTATCATCGAGGCCGAACAGCGGCGATTTCAATACCGTGGCGAGCGCGAGATCGTCCTCCGGCAGCAACAGCGCGTCCGCCAGCGCCAGAAGATCCATCACGGCGATATGCTCGGTGAGCACGAGGCGATCGGCGCCGGCGACGGGCACCTCGGCGTTTTTCAGCGCGCGAATGATCGCCTCGAACTGCGGCCCGCGCTGGCGCACGAGAATGAGGATGTCGCCATGCCGCAGCGGGTGGCGCGTCTCGCCTTCGCCGACAAGATCGCCGCGCGCGATCCATGCGCGTACCGCCCTGGCGATCTTGCTCGCGAGTGTGACGCGGGGATCGTCTGGCGTTGTGGCGTCGAACGGCGCGTCCCACGGCTTGATCGCAGGTCGCTCGGCCGGCTGCTCCAGTGGCCAGATCTCGACATGGCCGGGCGCCTGCGCGCGCACGGCAGAATGCGCGGTCGGGATTTGTTCGGTCTCAGCGGTCAAGCCGTGAAACGCCGGCGGTCGCCCGAACACCTCGTCCACCGCATCGAGAATGATCTGCAGCGAGCGAAACGAATATTTAAGTTCAATCGGCACCAGCGGCAGCTCCGCCGCGTCGTAGGCGCGCTTAAAGCTGCGATGCATCTTCGCAAAGGCATCGGGGGCGGCGCCCTGAAACGAGAAGATCGACTGCTTTTCGTCGCCGACGGCGAAGATCGAGCGCTTGCGCCCCTCGCGCGCGCCCAAGCCGGCGGTGAATTCCGACACCAGCTTGGCAATGATCTCCCACTGCCGGGGGCTGGTGTCCTGGGCTTCGTCGATCAGCACGTGATCGATGCCGAGATCGAGCTTGTAGTGCACCCACGCCGCGTCCACGCGGTTGAGAAGATCGAGCGTCTTGCCGATGAGGTCGTCGTAGTCGAGCACTCCGCGCCGTTCCTTCTCCGCCTGGTAGCGCGCGATTACCTGGTCGGCGATGGTGATGAGCGCGGCGGTGTTGTCGCGGGATATGAGGGCGCGGCGGCGCTCGATCAGGGCAAGGAGCCGCGCGCGCTCGGCGGAAAGCCGCTCCACGAGTTCGGGGTGTTCGGCTTCAATCGACTTGGTGGCGATGCGCGCGCGCTCCTCGCCCTTTTGCGTGAAGAAGACTTCGAGATAGGTCTTGACCCGCGCGGCTCCCGCCGCCGCCAGCGCGCCGTCAAGCCGCGCCGCCTGCGCGGCGTCGATTTTTCCGCCGTACCTAAAAATGTCCGCGACGGCTTGCCATTGCCGCATCGGCAGCAATGGTCCGTCGATGATTTCGGCCTCGACCCGCTCGAGCGTATCCGCCGCAGTAATCCCGAGCGGCCCGCACAGGTCCGCGATCGCCGCCTCGACGCCGCCGGCCGCATCGATCCAGGAGCGCAATTTTTCGCGCTGGCGGATCGCTTCGTTGACGACTTCGACGAAGCTCTGGTCGGCGACGGCGGCGGTGGCGGTTGTGAGTGCGCGTCCGGCGGCGCTGTCCGGCGATCCGGCCGCCTCGATCAGCACCGCGAGGCTCGCGCCGCTAAGCAACCCGTTTTGCGCGCGCTCGTCCAGAACGTCGAAGCGCGCCGCTACGTTGGCTTCGAACGGAAACTGATGCAGCAGGCGCGTGCAGAAGGCATGGATGGTCTGCACCTTGAGGCCGCCCGGCGTCTCCAGCGCTTGCGCGAACAGGCGGCGCGCGCGCGCCCGCCGTACCGCATCCCGCGTCCGGACGCCGATGCCGCGCATCGCCTCGTCGAGCGCCGCGTCGTCGAGCCCCGTCCAGCGCGAGAGCTCGCTGAACACGCGGTTGGCCATGTTCGCGGCCGCCGCCTTGGTGAAGGTCAGGCAGAGAATCTTTGTCGGGTCGGTTCCTTCGAGCAGCAGCCGGATCACGCGTTGCGCCAGCACATAAGTTTTGCCCGATCCGGCGTTGGCCGAAACCCAGGCCGACACCGCGGGGTCGGAGGCTTCGCGCTGGCGCGCCAGAACTTCGGCGGGGGCGGAGACGGGACTCATTCGCCTCCTCCATCCGCGCCATCGCCGGCGAGCGACCATTCCTTGACGCGCGCTAGGTGGTCGTAGTCGCCGTAGCGCGCCGTCCACATCGGATTGACGAGCGAACGGTAAGGCTCCGCCGCATCCTCAAAGCGCGTGGCGACGAGCTGGAGTTTGCCGAGCGCCTGCGCGGCTTCCGCGTCGGGGGTGCTATCTTTCAATTTGATGCGCTTCTCCTCGCCGCCGGGCTCGCCGCCCTTGAGCGCGACATAGACGAGTTCCGCAACCGATGCGCCGGCCGCAATTCCCGCAAAGCCGCCGCCGCGCAGGATTGCCGCTTCGAGGGTAAGTTGCGGGGCCAAACCGACCTTGACTTCATCGTGCCCCGGCACGCGCCCCGTCTTGTAGTCGAGAATGGCGTAGCTGCCGTCCGCGATCCGCTCGATGCGGTCGGCGCGCGCGCGCAGGGTGAATTTGCGTTCGCCGATTGGAAATTCAATTCGGCCGCTCGTCTCCGCGTGCACGAGCCCGGCGCCGGCGCGGCGTTCGGCGTCCCAGCCGATGAACCAGCGCGCGATGCGCTCGAACCGCGGCCACCATAACGCGCGCGCCTCCGGGAAGTCGTCGAGCGGCGCGAAGTGCGTGCGGCCGATCCGGATCAATTCGGCGAGCGGTTCCGCCGGAAGTTTTTCAGCGAAGCGCTGCGTGAATTCGCCGATGGCGGCGTGGATCGCGCTGCCGCGCTCGGCCGCGCCGGGGTCCGCGTCGATGGCATCGAGCGGCCGCAGGCGCAGGATGTGCCGGGCGTATATCGTGTAGGGGTCGCGCAGCCAGTTCTCGATTTCGGTGACGGATAGCGCGGTCGGGCGCGCCGCGCGCGGCGGCTTGGGCTCCGGCCGCGCAATCGGCGCGATGCGCGCGGGCTTGTCGATGGCGCGCGCCAGCGCAACATAGCCGGTCCCGCGGCTGGCAACGTCCTGCCAGCGTGCGCCGGCAACGGCGGCAAGCCGCTGCACGAAGCGCGAGGCGACCGTCGGCGCACCGGCAAGTTTGGTGGCGCGCGTCAGCAACACCTCCCTCGCCCCCAGCATCTGCGCGAAGTCGTGCGCGGTGAGGCCGATGCGCAGTTCCGGCAGATTGAGACCGAGCGCCTGGCGCATCGGCCGGCTCAGCCACGGATCGCTGTTGGCTTCGGGCGGCCACACGCCTTCGACGAGCCCGCCGAGAATCATGCGATCGGCATCGGCGAGCCGCGCTTCCAGCAGGCCGTAGATGCGCACATGGGCGCCCGCCGCACGGTCGCGACGCACAGGGCGGCCGGCGATGGTCGCCGTGAAGAGCTCAGCATAGTCCTCGCGCGCCAGCGCGAAGTCGCTTTGCGCGGGCATCGCCGCGATGTCGTCGAATGCTTTGGCGAGCGCCGCCCCGTCTTCGCCCAGAAACGCCGCCGCGATGCCGCCGTTCCCGCTCAGCCGTTCCACGGCATCGCGGTGGCGCGATGCGAGTGTGCCAAAGGAGATTGGCCGCTCTTTCGCAATGGCCTCCAGCGGTTCCAGCGCCGGCGTTAGTTTTTCGATCAGGGCTTTGGCGGCGTCGAAATCCGCGGCGGTCAGCAGCGCGCGCGGATCGCTGGCGTGGATCTCCGAGGCCTCATTGCGCTTGAGTCTTTCCCATTCGCCGCGCGTGGTCGCGAGCGCGTGCGCCAGCGCGGCCGATCCTGCGCGCGGGCGCGGGCCGCGCAACACCGCACGTTCGAGCGCCGCGATCCCTAAGTGCAACGCGCCGGCGTCGGCGCCAAGCCGCAGCAGCGGATGCTTGAGCAGCGCCAGCAACGGCACCGGCGCCAGGCCTCCGAGCGCGACCTCGGCGGCAAGCCGCGCGAAGAGGCCGGCGGGCGTCGTTTCCAGCGGTTCGCCGCCGGTGTCGTCCGCCGCGATCCGCCAGCGGCCGAGCGCCGCCGCGACCCGGCGCGCCAGGCGGCGGTCCGGCGTCACCAGCGCGGCGGACTTGTCCTCTTCGACGGCCTCGCGCAGCGCGATCGCGATCGCCAGCGCTTCTTCTTCGGCATTGGCCGCTTCGATCATGGCGAGGTTGGTCAGCCCTGCGGCGATCTGCGGCGCAAACTTTTCGTCGGCGAGCCGCGCGGGCCACTGGTCGGTGCTGGCGGCGGGCCGCAGCGCTTCGGAGGCCAACACGTCGCGACCGTGCGCCGCGGTTGCGCCGAGCGTGGCGACCGCGCTGCGTTGCAACTCCATGCGCGCGAGCAACGCCTGCATGGCAAACTGCGGATGGCCCGCCGCCGCCGCGACGCTCGCATTGCCGCCGATCAATTGCCAAGACTCTTCGTCGAGATGCGTATCGAGCCCCGGCAGCACGACCGCGCCATGCGGCAGGGAAGCGATTTTTGCGATCAACGCGGCCGTCGCCGGCATCGAACCCGTGGAGCCGGCCGCGACCACCGGGCTGTCGGGCGCGGCGGCAAGCCGTTCGCTCTCGGCCGCGATCAGCTTGTCGCGGCGCTCTGCCTGTTCGATAGCGCCGCGTTCCTTGAGAATAGCCGGCCAGGCCTCGCGCGCGATCTGCAGGAATTGCAGCGTGTATTGCCAATATTGGTCGAGGTCGGCGGGCACGCTGTTGTCGAGCTTCTCCCACGGCACCTGACGCGTCGTCATGTCGTCGATCAGGCGTGCGAGATCGCCGGCGAGCGCGAAGGCGGTGCTCGGCGAGGAGGCGACAAGCGGCGCGCCGCCGGCGCCGCGCACGGCGGGGGAGGCCGCCCATTTCAGGATGAGCTGCGCCAGCAACATCTGGCGCTCGAATCCGCCAATCGCCGGCGGCAGATCGAGCATAGCGGCGGCGCCCGCGGAATCGTCGAAGGCAAATTCGTCCTCGTCGATGCTGCCGAGCGGCACGATGCGCGGCAGTACCGCGGCATCCGTATTCAACGCATCGAGAAACACCTCGCGTGCCATGCGGCAGGCGCGCTTGGTCGGCAGATAAAGCGTGGCGCGGGCGAGCTGCAACGGGTCGCGCGGGGCAAATCCAGGCACCAGTTCGCCCGCGATCAGCGCGCTCGCAAGCGTCGGCAGGAACGGAACCGAGGCCGGTATGGTGTAGACGCGCGCGGATTTTCGCGACGGAATCATGCCGCAGTCTAGCGCAGGGCGGAGCGGCTTATGTAAGTCTTTGTCGGCCGGCGTAAATACAGGCGCTGTGGTTATGCCGCGCTCGCGAGGATGGCCGCCTCGGCGGCGGCAACGGCCTCGGGCGTACCGACATGCATCCAGACGCCTTCGAGGCGCAGGCCCGTGAGGCGGCCGCGTTCGGCGGCGCGGTCGAGCACTACGGTCAACGGAAACTCGCCCGCGGGCGCGCCGGCGAACAGCGCGGGGGAGAACAGCGCGACGCCGGCAAAGACGAAGGGAACGATCTCTTGCTCGGCGCGGCGGCGTAGCGCGCCATCGGGGCTCATCGCGAAGTCGCCAAGCCCGCTGTAGCCGACGCTCGAAGCCGCCGGCGCCAGCAGCAGGAGCGCATCCATCCGTGCAGGCTCAAACGCCGCCGCCAGCCGCGCCAGGTTCGGCGACACGCCGTCGATCCAGAGCGTATCGGAATTGACGTGAAAGAACGGCGCGGCGCCGAGCCGCGGCAAGGCACTGGCGACCGCGCCGCCGGTACCGAGCAGGCGTACGCGTTCGTCGGAAATCACGATCCGCGGCATTCGGCGCGACGCCAGATGGCGTTCGATCTCGTCGGCAAGATAATGAACATTGACGACCGCCGTGGTCACACCCGCGCCGGCAAGCTTGTCGAGCACATGATCGATCAGCGCCTTGCCGGCCACCGTCACCAGCGGCTTCGGGGTGCGGTCGCTGAGCGGCCGCATGCGGGTACCGAAGCCCGCGGCCAACACCATGGCGTGGGTCGGCATTGAGACCCCAGGCGGATGTTCATTAGGGGGCGTCGTCATGGCGGGTTTTGGCCGGTTAGCATGCGAACATGACACAACGGCGGCGCTTGCAAACAGCCGGGGTTCCACGGGCGCTGCCGCGTTCGCATCCGGCTAGGACGCATTGGAGGTGGCCGCCTGCCGGACGGCGGATTCGCGATGAAGGAAGCGCACGCCGATATAGTTGCCGTCCCGCCACACCAGGTCGCAGCGCCGATGGGCGCTGCCGATGGCCGACAGCAAGAGGATAAAATCCTTGAGGTCAAGTCCGTCAAGCGAGCCGTCAACCTGCAGCCGCGCGCCGGAGTCGGAAACGTCCAGCATCGTACACCGGCGCTGCCACGAACCGTCCCGGCCAACGATCCGCATGTTGAAGCCGGTGCTGAACCTGACCCGTTTTGCGTTTCTGCGGTGTTCGCCCATGATCGTGCATTCGCGGCAAGCGATGAATCATAGCGGCGTTAAGATTCCCATAACCTTCATTGCGCGGAGGCGTCCGGCGGCGGCACGTTGGACGTGTACCAGCTTGCCAGCGGCGCCAGATCAGGGTGCGCCAGCGACCGCTGCAGATAGCTCCACACCCGCGGCAGGTGGGTAAGGTATTGCGGCTTGCCGTCGCGGCGATCGAGCCGCGCGAAAATTCCGAGAATCTTCGTCGCGCGTTGCGCGGCCACGGTCGCGTAGATTCGCGCGAACCGCGCGACATCAAAGTTCGCATTGTCGATCGTGCGCGCGCGCACGTAGGTGCCGATCAGCTCGATCTCCCACGATTCCGGAACGTCGACGCGCGCGTCCTGCAACAGCGAGGCAAGGTCGTAAGCCGCCGGGCCGAGCACCGCGTCCTGAAAGTCGAGGAGGCCGAGGCAGGCGATGCCGCGGCGCTCCGGCAGCCAGATCAGATTCGGGGAATGGAAATCGCGCAGCACCCAGGTGTCGGGTGCTTCCACGGCGGGTTGCAGCGCATCGCGCCAGAGCGCGGTGAAGCGCGTGCGCGGTTCTCCCAAGATCGCGGCGCGCCGATAGGGCAGATACCAATCGATCAGCAGTTCCGCCTCGATGAGAAATGCGTCCATATCGTAGGCCGGCAGCTGGTATTCGACACGCGGGGCGACCGCCAGCCAGTCGGGCAGAATCTGCTTGTGCAGGGAAATTAGCACGTGCACCGCCGCCTCGTAGCAATTGCGCTGCGGCGCGGGTGGATCGCCGGCGACGATGGTGCGGTCGCCGAGATCCTCAAGCGCGATGAAACCCTCATCGAGATCGGCGGCATAGATTTCGGGCGCGGAGAAGCCGCGTTCGCGCAGCCCGCGCGCCAGCGCGACAAAGGGATTGATGTCCTCGGCAAGATGGGCGATCGTGCTGTAGGGCTTGCCATGTTTGACGGGAGGGTCATCGGGCCGCCGCGGTGAATTCATGAAGATGACCGTGCGCTGGCCGAGCGTCAGGCGCTCGTAGCTTCGGCTCGAAGCATCGCC
>JBGPOB010000103.1:0-11298 GCA_041487815.1 Xanthobacteraceae bacterium
ATGGACGTGGTGATCCCCTATGTTCACGACCGCCAGCAGTTTGGCCAGCCGATCGGCCGCTTTCAGCTCGTTCAGGCCAAGCTCGCCGACATGTACGTCACCATGAACGCGGCAAAATCCTACGTCTACACCGTGGCTCGTGCCTGTGACGAGGGCCGCACCACGCGCGAGGACGCCGCCGGTGCAATCCTGTATGCCGCGGAACGTGCGACATGGATGGCCCTTGAGGCGATCCAGTGTCTCGGCGGCAACGGCTACATCAACGACTTTCCGACCGGCCGCCTGCTGCGCGACGCCAAGCTTTACGAAATCGGGGCGGGTACGAGCGAAATTCGCAGGATGCTCATCGGCCGCGAAATTTTCGAGAAAACGCGGTGAGTGACGATGATAAATTAGTGGCGGCGCTGTCGGAGCCATTCGAAGCTTTCAAGCATTTTTTTGACATCTCAAGCCTGCCGACTGATCGCGCGATAGCAGCAAATGAAAGTCTAATTGCAGACCTCGTAGGCGAAAAAGCGATAGCAACTCCGCATTCTAAGTTGCCGCCACCGATTATTACCTTGATGAGCGCGATACTTGAGATTAGCGGCCCAGCCATACGATTTTCGATCTACGGCAAGATGTTCAAATACTACCCATGGCGAAATCGAATTTCGAAGGCGGATCATTTGCAGTCTTCATATTATTTGTTTGCGCACGAATGCTATATTTTGGAGGAAAGACTCAAGGTATTTTTTGATGCAATTGATTCATATGCAAAGCTTCGAGATATCAAAATCGATATCAGTAAAATTAGGCGTGAAGTTCTAAAAATTCATAGATCTACATTTGACGCCGCCCTTCGATGGCGTGGAACGCACGTCCACCAAGAAGACTTCGTTCCGAGGGATATTAGGCGAGCCCGTCTCCTTGATATGATGCTTCTCGGCGAAAAACTGAGGCCGAATAAGCCGGAGCCCATTTGGCACTTGCTTCAAAAAATGGCTATCAAAGACGTCAAAAAACAATGGACCAAGCATTGTGCTAGCGCTGAAAAGTCGGCGCTTGAAATCATAACGCTCGCATTCAAGCTTACTAAACCTGCTTGGGAAAAACTCGAAGATGAAAGAGAACCTAATTGGCGCTAGGCAGTGTCGCTGGCCAAGGAACCATGTCTCCCGGGACCGTGTGCCCGACCGGCCGCCTGCTGCGCGACGCCAAGCTTTACGAAATCGGAGCGGGTACGAGCGAAATTCGCAGGATGCTCATCGGCCGCGAAATTTTCGAGAAGACGCGGTAGGGCTGGCGAAGGCCAATTTCGAACTGCTGCGGGGATGGCGATGAGCCAGCGCATTCTCACGTACAAAGGCGTGGTCTATCCGTGGCACTGCGACCACATCGGCCATATGAACGTCATGTGGTACGTGGGCAAGTTCGACGAGGCGACGTGGCACCTGTTTGCGGCAATTGGCCTGACGCCAACCTTCTTGCGCGAGAACGGCCGCGGTATGGCAGCGGTCGAACAGAACATCGCCTACAAGCGCGAACTGATGGCCGGCGACATCGTGTCGGTTTATTCGTCGGTGCTCGAAATCAAGGACCGGTCGATGCGTTTTGGCCACGAAATGCAACGCGCAGACACGGGCGAAATCGCGGCCACGACCGTATTGACGGCCGTTCACCTCGACGCCGCACTGCGGCGAGCCTGTACGTTTTCAGAGGAAGTGAAGGCACGGGCAACCGCGCTGATCGGGCAATAGCGCCGTGCGAGATTCCGCGCGGCCTGCAACGCCGTGCTCAATGCCTTGCACCGTCACAATGCGCGATGACGCTGCTGACACGCGACTTTCTGTGGTGTAGTCCGATCTACTGAAAAAATAGCACAGGGTTTTGCCTACGGGCGACACGTCATGCGGGTGGTAGAGTCCAACGGTGCACGGATTCCGGTGGTCGGTCTTGGAACCTGGGACCTGCGCGGGCGTACCTGTGCGCGCGTCGTCGAGCAAGCGCTGCGGCTGGGCTACCGGCACATCGACACCGCGGAAGTGTACGACAACGAGCGCGAAATCGGCGACGCCGTGCGCGCATCGGGCATTAGACGCCAGGATATCTTTATCACCACCAAAATTTGGCCGTCGCATCTTGCGCCGCGCGAGCTGGAACGGACGGCCAAAGAGTGCCTGGCGCGATTGCGGCTCACCGAGGTCGATCTGTTGCTGATTCACTGGCCCAACCCGCAAATACCGTTGTCCGAGACCATCCCCGCGCTCTGCAAAATGAAATCAGCGGGCTTTGCGCGTCACATCGGCGTTTCAAATTTCACGACCGCGCTGCTCGAGGAGGCGGTCCGGCTTGCCAGCGAACCGCTGGTCACCAATCAGGTTGAGTGGCACCCGTTTCTCGACCAGTCCAAAATCCGCGCAGCTTGCGCAAAGCATGGCATCGCCGTTACAGCCTATAGCCCGATCGCGCGCGGCAAGGCAGGCGACGACCGCACGCTGGCGCTGATCGGGATGCATTATCGAAAAACCGCCGCACAGGTGTGTCTGCGCTATCTGCTGCAGGAAGGCGCAATCGTCATTCCCCGGACGTCGAAGCTTGAGCGCCTGGCGGAAAATTTCGACCTGTTTGACTTCGAGCTCAACGAAGCCGAAATGAATGAGATCCGAAAGTTGGCGAGCCCCGGCGGACGTATGGTCACCATGGGCCAAGCACCGGAGTGGGATTAAACGTGAGTGCCACCTTCGACGTTCTGCGCAAGGTCACGACCGCGACCATCACCAGCATGCTGCTGGAAAAGGGCATCCGCCGCTGCTGGATGATCGGGCCGAAACCGCTGGTGCCGAATGGCGAACGCATCGTTGGTCCGGCATTCACGCTGCGTTTCGTGCCCGCGCGCGAGGACCTCGCGACGCCGGAAAGCTGGGCCAAGCCCGTATCGACCCGCGCTGCGATCGAAGCCATGCCAAAAGGGTGCGTCGCCGTCGCCGACGCCATGGGGATCGTCACCGCGGGCATTTTCGGCGACATTCTCACGACGCGGATGATGAAGCGCGACGTCGCCGCGCTTGTCACGGATGGCGCCATGCGCGATCGGGTCGGCGTCATCGCATCGCGCTTGCCGGTGTGGTGCTCGGGAATTGCGGCGCCGGCATCGGTCAACAGCCTCACCTTCGTAGGCTGGCAGGAGCCGATCGGCTGCGGCGGCTGCGCGGTTTATCCCGGCGACCTCATTGTGCTCGACGACGATGGCGGCGTGGTGATACCGCAAGCGCTAGTGGAATACGTGGCGCACGAGGGCGCCGAGCACGAGTTGTACGAGAGCTGGGTTGTTAGTGAAGTTGAGAAGGGCGTCAAATTGCCCGGCCTCTACCCGGCCAACGAGGAGACCAAGGTGCGCTACGCTGCCTGGCGCAAAAAACGCGATTGACCGCGCGATGTTCTTCGTCCTGTCGAAGTCACTGGCGTTTTTGACGGTCCCCTCGAACGATCTAATTTTGGCCGCCGGCGTGGGCGCCGCGTTGCTGTTTACCCGCTTCGAGCGCGCGGGGCGGATCTCGGTCGCGCTGAGCATCGGGCTCATCGCGGTCGCCGGCCTGTCGCCGCTCGGACCAGCGCTGGTGTCGGTTCTCGAGGAGCGGTTCCCGCCGTGGGATGCCGCGCGCGCGGCGCCTATAGGCTTCATCATTCTGGGCGGCGCAATCGACCCGGAAATATCCGAGGCGCGCGCCAGCCCCGCGCTCAATGGCGCGGCCGAGCGCATCACGATCGTTGCGGAGCTTGCGCTGCGATATCCGTCGGCCCGATTTATTTTCAGCGGTGGCAACGCCAATATGTTCGGCGGGCCGGCGGAAGCCGACCAGGTGATGCGCCTGTTCGAAAGCTTTGGCATTTCGCCTGACCGCATCGTGTTGGAGCGGCGTTCGCGCAATACCGTCGAGAATGCGGTCTTCAGCAAGGAATTGGCGGCGCCGAAGCCCGGAGAAAGCTGGGCGGTCGTCACATCCGCGATCCACATGCCTCGCGCCATCGGCGCTTTCCGCGCCGCCGGGTTCGATGTTGCAGCCTATCCTGTCGACTGGAGAACGCGCGGCGCCGAGGACCGCTCAACGATCCTGCTCATATTCACCTGGGGGCTGGCAGCGACCGACGCCGCCGCGCACGAGTTCCTCGGACTCGTGAGCTATTGGCTGACGCGTCAGTCATCCGAACTATTCCCGGGACCGAAATAGCCCGCACTCGCAATCCGCGCTTGCGCGGCGGCGAGCCGACGGGCGCGTCCTACGCGTCATTCATCGCCCTGCTGGCATCAGAGGCAAATTGGCGGCGCCACATGATGATCACCGTCGCGACCGTCGTCAGCATCAGCACGATCGGTCCGACGAACCAACCGAGATAGCCGAGCGCGAGGAAGAATGCACGCTGTCCGCGGTTAAAGTGCTTGCCGGCGCTTTGAAACAGCCGCGTCGTGCGCAGCACATGCGCCTCCGTTTCGGGCCGGTCCTTTTCGGACGCCGGCGGCATCGCGCCGTAAAGGATCGCGACGTAGTTGAACAGCCGGTAGGACCACGCGAACTTGAAAAACGCATAGACGAAGATCATGACGAGCCCGATGGTCTTGAGTTCCCACAGTCCGCGCTCCGACGGCACGTTGAACGGCAGCAACGCGACGACGGACAAAACTTCGTCGGACGCACGCAGCAGAGTGAGCGCGCCGCCGATCGCAAGCAGCGAAGTCGAGGCAAAAAACGCGGTGCCGTTCTGCAACGCGGCCATGATTTGCATGTCGGTCATCCGCATGTCGCGATCGAGCATGCGGCGGATCCATTGTTCGCGAAACTTGTCCACGCGCGCATTGAGGCCGCCGTGCCCATGCGCGGTATACTCGATCAGGATCGCGTAGCCTGCCCAGGCGGCGGCGAAGACGAGGAAGGCGGCAAGATCAAGCAGTTTGTGCGGCAGCATGTCGGCTCCGTGGACGCGCCATGCTGCCATTGATGGCTGGACTTGGCCTCCGGGCCTCTGAAGCATTATGGTTGGGGAAGGTACAGAGGGGGAGGGCAATGCCGCAAAAGATCACCATCGGCGCCGGCGCATTGGTTGCCGCCGCCGAGGCCGAGATCGAGAATCTCGATGTCGCCGATGCGCTGGCGCTTCTCGGGCGTGACGACATCGTATTTGTTGACTTGCGCGACATCCGCGAGCTCGCCCGCGACGGCCGCATGCCTGGCGCGTTGCATTGCCCGCGCGGAATGCTGGAATTCTGGATCGATCCCGACAGCAAATACCATAAGGACATATTCGCGCAGGATAAGCGCTTCGTATTCTTTTGCGCGGCCGGGTGGCGCTCCGCGCTTGCAACCCAGACCGCCCAGCGCATGGGTTTGAATCCGGTGGCGCACATCCGCGGCGGCTTCGGCGCATGGAAGGAGGCCGGCGGGCCGGTGGACATGCCGCCGGCCAAGCCGCAAAAATAGCGCGCGCAGTGGCATTCGATAGGGATTTGCGCTGCTCCAGCATCCGCGAGGACGATGCCATTGCGGCTCATCATCGGTAACAAGAACTATTCTTCCTGGTCGCTGCGGCCGTGGATCGCGATGAAGGTTGCCGGAATCGCGTTCGAGGAAACCGTTGTTCCGCTCTATCAGCCGGGCAGCCGCGACCAAGTGCTGCAATATTCGCCGACCGGTAAGGTACCGGCATTGATCGATGGCGATATTGTTGTGTGGGAATCGCTGGCGATCCTCGAATACCTCGCGGAGAAGTTTCCCGCGGCCCGACTCTGGCCCGCGGAACCCGCAGCGCGCGCACATGCGCGCGCGATTGCCGCCGAAATGCACGCCGGCTTTGGCCCGCTGCGCGGGCACTGTCCGATGAACATGCGGCGCAACCCCGGCAAGCCGCGCGTGTTGACTCCTGAAGTGCAGGCGAATGTCGCACGCATCGATGGCATTTGGGTTGGCACGCGCGCCCGTTTTGGGCACGGCGGACACTTTCTATTCGGCGCCTTTTCGGCCGCGGACGCGATGTATGCACCGGTCGTATCGCGATTTAAGAGTTACGCCATCGCGGCGTCGCCAGCATCGCGCGCCTACATGGACGCGGTCATGGCGCTGCCCGCGTGGAAAGAATGGGAGGCCGGAGGCCGGGCCGAAAGCTGGGTCATGGAGGGCAACGAAGTCTAGGGCGCGGCCGCTGCAGCAATGGCCTCGCCGCGGTCGATCGTGGATTCGGCGCTCCAATTCGGCTGGTACCACCTCCTGCGGCAATTATTCGTCTCGCGTTGCCCAAAAAACTCCAAAAATGGGTGCGGATTTCGTATATAGCCGGCTGCCAATCGGGGTCGCCCCCGTTTGTTCAGCCGCCGGGGGCGGACACTACATTGCAACGTCGTTTCGGCGTCGCTCAGGGAGAGAATTTGCCATGCGTGCTCGCTTTCTCGCGATTGTTCCCGCTCTGTGCTTGGTCTCGCCAGCGCTTGCGGCCGACCGGCCCGACGTGAAGGGGCTCTTTCTGCTTGCGGACTATCCGGCCGTCTCGGTTCAGCCGGGTACGACCGCGAACATTCCATTGAAGCTGCAAAATCTTGGGCTGGCGCCGGAGCGCTTCCAGCTCTCGGTAACCGGTGTGCCGGCCGGCTGGACGGCGACGCTGTTGGGTGGTGGCCAGCCGGTGGCGGCCGCCATGCCGGCGACGGACGCCAGTGTCGGCCTTGAGTTGCGGCTCGAAGTGCCGGCCAATGCATCGGGCAACACCCAGACGCTGACGATCAATGCGCAGGGGGCCAGCAACAATGTCAGTCTTCCAGTCGCGGTGACGCTGGCCAAGGAACTGCCGGCCAAGCTCAAGGTCGACACCGCGCTGCCCGCGCTGCGCGGCACGTCGAAGTCGAGCTTTGAATATCAGCTCACCATCAAGAACGACGCCGGGCGCAATCTGCTCGTCAGCTTTGTTGCCAGTGCACCGCGGAATTTTGAAACGTCTTTTACCGAGGCCTACGGCAGCCAGGAATTGTCCTCGGTCTCGATCGAGGCAGGCAAGTCAAAGGACGTCAAGCTCAAGGTGCGGCCGCCGTCGACGGTTGACGCCGGCAGCTTCCCGGTGTCCGTCACCGTCTCTGCCGAGGGCGCGACCGCCAAGGCCGACGTTTCACTCGAAATCGTTGGGCAGCCGCGGCTGACGTTGTCCGGACGCGACGGGCTTGTTTCCGCGCGCGCCGAGGCTGGGCAGCAGGCGTCTGTGCCGATCGTGATCACCAACACCGGCAGCGCGCCTGCGGATTCAGTCGAACTATCGAGCACCGCCCCGACGGGCTGGAAAATCGAATTTAATCCGAAGACCGTCGACAAGATCGACCCGAACAAGGACGCCGAGGTCACCGCACTGATCACGCCGACTGAAAAATCATTGGCCGGCGACTACATGTCGACCATGCGCGCATCTTCGCGCGGCGAAACGGCATCGACGCAGTTTCGGGTGACGGTGACGACATCGACGCTGTGGGGCGTGGTGGGCGCCGGCATCATCGGTGCGGCACTGCTGATCATGGTCGGCGCCGTCGCCAGGTTCGGCCGGCGATGAGCGAGACCGTCATCGCGGCGCGCGGGCTGACCAAGCGCTACGGCAAGGCAACCGTCGTCGACGCCATCGATTTCCAAGTGGCCAAAGGCGAGATTTTCGGGTTGCTCGGCCCCAACGGCGCCGGCAAGACCACGACGATCCTGATGATGCTCGGGCTGACCGAAGTGTCGGACGGCGAAGTGCGGGTCCTGGGCCACGACCCGGTGCGCGAACCGCTGTCGGTCAAGCGCCGCGTCGGCTATTTGCCGGATTCGGTCGGCTTCTACGACGGCATCACCGCAACCCAGAACCTTGCCTATACCGCGCGTCTCATGGGCATTCCGGCGTCGGAGCGGCGAGATCGTATCGCGGCGGCGCTCAAGCGCGTGCAGCTGCACGAGGTTGCGGACAATCGCGTTGCGACGTTCTCGCGCGGTATGCGCCAGCGCCTGGGCCTGGCGGAAATTCTGATGAAACAGGCGGAAGTCGCGATCCTGGACGAGCCGACGTCCGGTCTCGATCCGCAGGCAACCCACGAATTCCTCGCCTTGATCGCCGAGCTTAAGCATGAGCAGGTGACGGTCTTGCTGTCCTCGCATCTGCTCGATCAGGTCCAGCGCGTGTGCGACCGCGTCGCGCTGTTTCAGTCCGGCCGCATCGTGTTGATGGGGAGCGTGCCGGAACTCGCGCATCAGGTGCTGGGGGGCGGTTTCGTAGTCGAGATCGAGGCGGCGATACCGCAGGGTACCGACATTGTATCGCGATTGCAGGCCATCGCCGGCGTGACATCGGCGGAGAGCGCTGGGACCAACCGCTTCCGGGTCATGGCCTCGCGCGATGTGCGCCCCGACGCGGCACGGGTCGTTGTTGCGGCGGACGGCGCATTGAACCGGCTGTCGATCGACGAGCCCAGCCTCGATGCGATCTACACGCGCTTCTTTGAGCGGCAGGCGGAAACCGGGGGACAGCGTCATGCGGCGTGAAGGATCGGCGTTTCAGGGGCTCGGGGCGGTCATTCTCAAGGAATTGTCCGACCATATGACCAGCGCGCGCATGCGGGTGTTGGAATGGCTGGTGCTGCTGATCGCGTTCGCCTCGCTTTACGGCGCCATCGATCGGCTGCGCGATACCACCGCCGAGGATCCATTTCTGCTGCTGAAATTGTTCACCGTCGATCGTGCGCCGCTGCCGTCGTTCGTCGGCATTCTCGGCTTCCTCATTCCGCTGGTGGCGATCGGGCTCGGCTTCGACGCTGTCAACGGCGAACACAACCGGCGGACACTGTCGCGCATCTTGGCGCAGCCGATCTATCGCGACGCGTTGTTGATCGGAAAGTTTCTCGCCGCGCTCGCGACGCTGGCGATCATGTTGCTGTGCCTGTGGCTGCTGGTCGTCGGTTTCGGCGTGTTGCTGCTGGGCGTTCCGCCGGGAACGGAAGAAATCCTACGCTCGCTGGTGTTCCTTGGCGTGGCGTTGGCCTATTGCGGGGTTTGGCTGGCGCTGGCGATGCTGCTGTCGATCCTGTTCCGGTCGGCGGCGACCGCCGCGTTGGTCGCGCTCGGGCTGTGGCTGTTCCTGACGCTGATCTGGCCGATGCTGGCGCCGGCACTGGCCCAGATCATTTCGCCGCCCGAAATCCGTTACCAGTTGCTCGGCCTGCCGAGCCCCGGAACGATCGAATGGCAGACCGCGCTCGCGCGTCTGTCGCCGAACCAGTTGTTCGGCGAATGCGTGCTGGCGATCCTGTCGCCGTCAACCCGCTCGCTCGGGCCGATCTACATCGACCAGTTGCAGGGCGCCGTGATCGGCGCGTCGCTGCCGTTGCAGCAAAGCCTGTTGATCGCGTGGCCGCAGATGGTGGGCCTGATCGCGGGGACGATCGTCCTGTTCGTTGCCGGCTACGTGGTGTTCCAGCGCCAGGAAGTGCGGGCTTAGGAAGCCGACGGTCATTGCGAGGAGGGCGCCAGCCCGACGACCCGTCTACGCCAAGGCTTCGACGGGCTTGCCGCTGGCCCGCCGAAGCTTCAGCGAAGGCGGGAGCAATCTCAATGTGCTCACCACGAATGAGATTGCTTCGGCGCTGCGCGCCTCGCAATGACAGCTTTTGGCTCAACGTTCGTTGGGCCAGTTCCATTCCCTCTTCTGCCGCGCCATAGTTGATCCTCCAGATTCGCCCGGAGCAGCTTGCGTGGCCAAGATAACCTCCGCCGTCGATACCGGAGCGGCCGAGTTTCGCGCCAGTGCCGCGCAGATGCGGGCGCTCACCGATGAGCTGCGAAAAAGGCGCGCCGAGGCGGCGCTGGGCGGCCCGCCCCGCGCGCGCGAGCGCCACCAGGCGCGCGGCAAGCTCTTGCCGCGGGCGCGCGTGGAAGCGCTCCTCGACCATGGCGCGCCGTTCCTGGAACTGTCGCCGCTCGCCGCGGACGGCATGTACGATGACGCGATCCACGGCGCCGGCCTGATCACCGGCATCGGCCGCGTCGAGGGGCGCGAATGCGTGATCGTGTGCAACGATTCCACGATCAAGGGCGGCACCTATTACCCGATGACGGTGAAGAAGCACCTGCGCGCCCAGGAGATCGCGCGCGAGAACCGGCTGCCGTGCATCTATCTCGTCGATTCCGGCGGCGCCAACCTGCCGCATCAGACCGACGTGTTTCCCGATCGCGAGCATTTTGGCCGCATCTTCTATAACCAGGCAACGTTGTCCGCCGCCGGCATCGCCCAGATCGCCGTCGTCATGGGGTTCTGCACGGCCGGCGGCGCCTACATTCCGGCGATGTCGGACGAGTGCATCATCGTCAAGGGGCAGGGCACGATCTTTCTCGGCGGCCCGCCGTTGGTGAAGGCCGCGACCGGTGAAGTCGTCACCGCGGAGGAACTCGGCGGCGCCGACGTACATGCGCGGCTCTCGGGCGTCGCAGATCACTACGCCGCCGACGATCATCACGCGCTGGCGCTCGCCCGGCGCATCGTCGCCAACCTGAACACCGTAAAGCGCGTCGATATCCCGCTGCTGGCGCCGCGCGAGCCGGCCTATGACGCCGCCGAACTCGACGGCATCGTGCCGGTGGATCTGAAGAAGCAATACGATGCGCGCGAATTGATCGCGCGGCTGGTCGATGCGTCCGAGTTCGACGAGTTCAAGGCGCTCTATGGCACGACGCTGGTCACCGGCTTCGCGCACATTTTCGGGATGCCGGTCGCAATTCTCGCCAACAACGGCATTCTGTTTTCGGAATCCGCGCTCAAGGCCGCGCACTTTATCGAGCTCGCCTGCCAGCGCCGCATTCCGCTCTTGTTCCTGCAAAATATCGTCGGTTTCATGGTCGGCAAGGATTACGAGGCGCGCGGCATCGCCAAGGACGGCGCCAAGATGGTGATGGCGGTGGCGAACGCGCAGGTGCCGAAGATCACGCTGATTGTCGGCGGCTCCTACGGCGCCGGCAACTACGGCATGTGCGGGCGCGCCTATGGGCCGCGCTTCCTGTTCATGTGGCCGAACGCGCGCATCTCGGTGATGGGTGGCGAGCAGGCGGCGAGCGTGCTGGCGACGGTGCGGCGCGATAACATTGAGTCCGAGGGCAAGGCGTGGAGCGCGGAGGACGAAGAAAAATTCAAGGCGCCGATCCGCGAACAATACGAGGAAGAAGGCAATCCCTATTACGCCACGGCGCGGCTGTGGGACGACGGCATCATCGCGCCGCAGGAAACCCGCCGCGTACTGGCGCTGGCGTATTCGGCAGCGCTCAATGCGCC
>JBGPOB010000104.1:0-11248 GCA_041487815.1 Xanthobacteraceae bacterium
ACATCCAACGCCATCTGATCTCCCGCGCGGCGCTCCGCGTGCTTCGCGATCAGGCGATGCTAACGTGGCGCCAAGCGACAATCGCGGAATGAACCGTTGTGGCCATTGTCATTTTGTCGGCAAATCTCCGACTAACGTGACAGTACCACTTTCTGATATGGCCCATGTCGAAAATTGAAATTCCGTTGCGCCGCTCGCGTGCGCCAGAAATACGACGCTTGTTCGGCACGACTGCAATCTCGTGCACCTGCCTATCGACACAATCGATTTAGGTAGATAAACGGTTTGTTCACCGGATGGAGCTGGGATTACTTGGCGAGTTTGGGGCTATCGGTCCGACATGTGGTGCGGGCGGCGGAGCAGAACCAAGCAGCACTCCAATCACCGACAGGATTGCGATTAGCACAATCAGACCCTGGCAGACCCGCTTCATGTTCGCAGGCATTGTCAACAATTCAACGATATAAAATAGGATGATCGCAGCTACGGCCAACTCCGCAGCATAGATGATCAGGGGGATCACGTTCATGGGAACCTCCAGATAGACGGCGACAATTCACAACTCAGCGCGCAAAGCAGCAGCGGTGTTAAGCTGCAGATGTTGGCTCGGCGATGACAACCTTCGCTTTAAGTTGGCAGACGCATTCAAAGTACCAACTTAGTTTAGCTTACGAAATGGTAGACGCCGTTGAGTCCGATCAGGCCTACTACGATGAGGTAGATGGCGACGATGTAGTTCAACAGCCTTGGAACGACCAGGATCAATATGCCGGCGATAAGTGCGACGAGCGGTGTAATGTGACCAGCGGTGAGGATCATTTCAAATCTCATGGAATTGGGTGGGCTTCAGTCAAAAAAGCTCGACACCGATTGCCGGGCTTCTTGCACTAATGTTCACTGGCGCGATGCCTCAGGCTTGGAGGACCGCAACAATCTCCAACGTGCGCGGATCAATAACGAGAATCTCGTCTCCGACGAGGATGTACTCATAACCGCGCCATACCGGATAGAACTCCACGACCCGCGTCGGCAGCGGATAGAAATGGAGCGTGCGCGGGACGTGTGTTCCGATCAAGATCGAGAAGTTAACGTTGGTCGCGCGCGGCACGTTCTGCTGCTTGATAGCTGCACGAATATTGGTGCGCTGCTCGACCGAGAGATTGGCTGTAGCGCGCGGGGCAGCGGATTGGCTGGTTGTCTGGTTCTTTTGCCCGGACGCCTGAACTGCGCTCGGCTTGGCGTCGCTCTTGCCTTCGGATTCCTTCACGTCAGCGTTACCCTTGATAACTGAATCTGCGTTTTTGGCCGCGGGCAAGGCGGGCGCTTGGGCGTTCTTAACATCATCCGTCGTCGCGGCGTGCTCGGCCTTCGCCTTATCAGCAGCTGGCGCCATATTCGGCGCAACGTGTCCGGTCGTTTGGGACTTGGCTTCTGGTGCCTTGGTCAATGGGCCATTGACGGGGGCAGCCTTCGTAGGGGGCGCCATCTTCTCGGCTGGCGCGATTTGCTGCTGGGCCGGCGCCTGCGCCTCGTTCTTCTCATTCTTCTGCGCCGTAGCCAATCCTGGGCCAGCGAGCAACGCGACGGCTGCAACCGTCAGCAAAAGTGAATTCCTCATTTGAGTGTTTCCTTATGTATCTCGTCGTGGCGGAGCACAATCGGGTACTCAGGCAACGCCAGCGCGGCGCAATGGTTCCCGCGCCGCAGTAAATTTCAATGGCTTACTCCGAAGGGGTGTTCATGTCGTAAGTGCGCCACGTGGCCAATACGGTGGTCTCGTGGAGATCACCTCCACCAGCGACAGGCGCTTTGAGAGGCTCTAGTTTGTCAACTCTGCACCAGCACATATTCCCGGTTCTCGGCTTGTGCGATTTTTAGCGCTTCGACCGCGCCGTTTTTGGTGTACCCGTAGCCAGTGTGCCGATTGCCATCGGAAGATTTGAAACAAGGCGGAACTGACTCAGCGTTGGCCTTACCCATGAGAATCTCCATTAATCACGCCCACAACGCGTCAAGTCGGTTATCCGCCGACAAGTTTACGGCGCGCGCCTTCTGTTCGGTATAACGAATGATCACTCGAAATGGTTGCTTGCGCAGAAACAAGAGCTTTTCATCACGAGCTGCCCCTAGACACGGCCGGAATGAATTCGCCATTACGACCGTTTCGTCATTCGCGCCACTCTTGCATTCGACAATGCGCAGCTTAGAGTCAGCTTCATAAGGCACAACCGATGCAATCCGCGTGTCCTTGCAGCGCTTGCGACATGGAGTCCCTAGGATTGGATATTGGGTGCGGATGGCAGGCTGGATCAGTGCACGAGAATTCCCTTTACGGGTCTACGCCATCACGCGAAATCCTGCATTCGCGATCGGAATGAATCTGTTGAGTATCGCTGACTTCAAAACCGACCACCGGTGTTTTCGAACGTGGCCATTAGATGTCTGGTGTTCGCCCTATCAGCCCTACCTAACGAAGGACGATGACCCGAACTGCTCGCATTTCATTGGCCGGCCTTCTGAGATCGAATTGACAGCTCTGCTCGTAGTACGGCCAACTGTGCGACGAGCACGTGGCCCCCTTCATGTGCGTGGAAAGACGGTCACCCTTCGCATGTTGCTGATGATGCGTGATTTTGACCTGTGATTCTGCGTTCGCTTTCGGAACGACTGAAGTCAAAAAAGCCACCAGGCTGATCACAAGGGCGCAGGTAGCAATGGCGGTGATCGATTGGGCGGTGATGGATTTTAACGACATGAACATTGTGAGCCCCAAGCGTCTGATGCGCTTGCAATGACAACGCTCGCTCGCACAAAAAGTTCAATATTTAACCTAATTTTCTGAAGTATCCGCTTGCCGGGTCAGGCCAAGAGCCTTCAGTCCTCCAGTTCGTTGATCTCCTGATTGGAACTAAGATGGTGGGTCTACTTGACCGTTGATTCTATGACGACGTACCCCTAAGGCATGCGCGCGCGCACGTTCAATCACCATTAGGTCTCACCTCCATTTCGATCGAGATAGCTTTCTTAAAATGTAGTGCGGCGGCTAAGTCTCCGAACTATCAGTTCCGACTGCACGAATAACTCGGACGCGGATATGCCTGTTCGGGGAGCGTTGACCCGGCGTGTGCTGGTCTTTGTACTACCGCTGCGAAAAAAGACCCCGGCCACTGTTTTTAGCCGGGGTCTGTACTGGGCGTCGGGGCAATGGGGGACATTGAAAACACCCAGCATACTAAAATTAGTTACGGTCCCGCGTGATGTCTGATCAATATTGTACACTCTGCCGACCCATCACTCCTTCGAGTATTCGAAGGCAGGCAGCATCTTAAGGCCGTCCTTCGATCCGCCCGGCAGCACGACCTTCTTGTCGGCGAACTTGAGGCTGTCGTAACGCACGACCACCATGTGGGTGCCCATGCCTAGGAAGCCACCGATCGACAGAACGGCGTAGGGATCCTTGCCATTGCGTGCCACGAGCAGGTCGTCAATCTTGCCGATTGTTTCGTTCGCGTCATTGACGACATTGCTACCGACAACCTTGGACGACCGGTAGCCAGCCGCCACCGTCTGCACATCGACTTTGGCGATCTCGACCGACTGTGGAGTGCCCTGCGCATTTGCAGGTAAGGTCAGAAAGCCCGCGCCGATGATTGCAGCACTGGTAAGCAGCATTGTTTTCGTCATGATTATTCTCCATGGCTGTTTTCCGCTTCTTGGCGGACGGTCATTAACGCGCCAGTGAGGATTTCGTTCAATTGACAGTGATTTTTTCGAAACGAATCACATCGCGTACTTTGCTCCGCGCGGCTTATTCCAAGGCTCGCGTTACTTGGTGCGGTTCAATGGGCCCGGCAAGCATGCCGGCGCCGCCTATTTGCCTTTGAGTGTGTCTTTGAGGCCGCCGATGGCATTCTGAACCTTGCCTACCACTTTGTCGGCGTTCCCTTCCGACTCCATCTTGGTGTCGCCAACCACCTTGCCGACCACCTGCTTGACTGCGCCTTTGATTTGCTTCGCCGATCCGACGAGCCGGCCCTTGTCCATGATTTCCATCTCCAAAACCTGATAATGCCCCCAAACAACAGGGCAGGCTATGATTTGATTTGGTGCCTAATCTTGCCTGCCAAGCCAAAGGGCAGACTATTGAGTATTGAGCGACAGTCTGTTCAAAATTGCTCACGGCGCAACTTTGGCCGCGACAAATCTGATGGTAGAAGACACGCTGTTCATATCGCTCGGCGCAAAAGGTAGTTTCATGGCCGTCAAACGACGATCGTCATTCGATCCGAAATCCTTTCTTGCCAAAGTGGGCGAGGGGCGAAGCATTCGTAAGTACCGCAAGAACCATGTCGTTTTTTCGCAGGGCGAGCCCGCGGATGCCGTCTTCTACATTCAAAAAGGCAAGGTGAAGGTCACTGTCGTTTCGGAACAAGGCAAGGAGGCAGTTGTTGCGATTCTAGGAACAAACGAATTTCTCGGTGAAGGATGTCTTGCGGGGCAAGTGCTACGTCTAGCGACGGCCGTAGCCATGACGGAATCCGTGATCGTGCAAATGGAAAAAGCGGCTATTGTGAGTGTGATCCATCGCGAGCCGGCGTTCTCCGAGATGTTCATTGCACATCTTTTAGGTCGGACCATCCGCGTCGAAGCGGACCTCGTCGACCAGCTGTTCAATTCAAGTGAGAAACGTCTTGCGCGACTGTTGTTGCTATTGGCGAACTTCGGCAAGGAAGCGAAGCCGGAGCTATTGATCGCGAAAATCAGCCAAGAGACGCTGGCGGAGATGATTGGAACGACCCGGTCCCGCGTGAGCTACTTCATGAACAAATTTCGAAAGCTGGGATTCATCGCCTACAATGGCAGTATCGAAGTCCACAGCTCATTGTTGAATATCGTTCTACACGAGCAACCGCAAATCAAGACCTAAAATGCGGGATTATCGTGCGCCCATCTCTATACCGATCTCATTAGTGTCCTGCACTCTATCCAGGACGCGGAAGAACTTTATTTCATTATTTTTTCGAAAGGTCAGGACGATGAGCGCGACGCAGCCAATCGTCCGCGCGCGCCGGGAGGCAAACGAATAGGCCGGAGCCACCTTTCGGCCGCTCCGGCCTGACAAACGTTACGAAACGCTGGATGTCGTGAACGCTACTCAACGCCACGTGCAATGGCGATAGCCACGGCGGTCCAGCCAGCAGCTGCGATAATTATCCGCGTGCCGATAGCGCCGATTGACGATGTTCGGGCCCCCGACGACTGCGCCTACCGCGCCGCCGACAACGGCGCCAACAGGCCCCGCCACCACCGCGCCGGTGCCTGCGCCGATAGCGGCGCCTTCCAATACACCAGCCTGAACCGCCAACGGTACTGCCGCTAGCATCAGTGCGAGCATTCCCACCTTGAGTGCGATGCGCATGAAAAATCTCCTTTTTGGATGTATTACTGATGAGGTAATGCGCCGCAGGCAAAGACGTTCCCGAATATTGGATTGTTTTGAAAATAAGACCGCAGACTACCGCTCGTATTCAGTGAAATGGGCTCATTTCACTGAAATTCTGGCAAATGGATGCCGTTCGCGAACCGTTTGATGTGAGCAATTCGGCACAGTCTTCACCATGGCAAGGGCGTACATTTGCTAATCTGAGATGTAGTCTGCTCCTGCCTGACGGGCGGGTCGTCACACGCGGTCAAGCCATCTTTACCAATTGGCACCGAGCTTCGCGAGCCCCGCAGGGATTCGTACAGCTATCGTGATCGTGGAGGATGCAAAGATGTATATATCGGGTGAAAGTTTGCTGGTCATATTAGTAGTCGGTCTCATTGCCGGATGGCTGGCCGGCCAAATCGTGCAAGGCGCCGGGTTTGGGATTGTCGGCGATCTCATTATTGGAATTGTGGGCGCTTTCATTGGCACTTGGCTTCTTCCTGCGCTCGGCATCCATCTCGGCGCGGGCATTGTCGCGGCCATCGCCAACGCCACCATCGGAGCGCTGATACTGTTGTTACTCATCAGGCTCGTTCGAGGCGGAGGAGGATGGCGAGGCAGCTGGGGCGGAAACTGGGGCAGACGTTGGTAGCCGACGAATGACGGGGCCGAACGAGTTTTTCGGGCCTTTTTTGGAGACTAAACATGGAAGCGCAAAACTGGCGAGAGCGTCTGCCCAATAGTCAGCCGTTCATGAAAATCGACGATGGGCGCGTGCTCGCCCAGGCCATCGTGGATACGGTGCGCGAATCGCTGCTGGTGCTCGATGCTGATCTGCGCGTTGTCGCCGCGAGCCGGTCGTTTTATTCGACGTTCCAGGTTGACCGCCAGAATGTTCAAGGCAGGCTGTTGTACGATTTGGGCGATGGCCAGTGGAACATACCGGAACTTCGAGAGCTGTTGGAAAAGATCATACCTGAAAAGTCGGTGATGGAGGCATTTGAGGTCCAGCACGAGTTTGTGGGCATTGGATGGCGCACCATGCTGTTGAACGCGCGCAAGGTCTTTTATGAGGGCAGTTCGAATAGCACTATTTTGCTTGCGATCGAGGATGTGACCGAACGTCATAATGCGGAACTGCGGCTGCAAGACCTGCTGAAGGAAAAGGAAATGCTGCTATTGGAAATGCAGCACCGCGTCGGCAACAGCCTTCAGATCATCGCCAGTATTCTGCTCATGAAAGCGCGGGTTGTGCAGTCGGAAGAAACGCGACTGCAGCTTCACGACGCCCATCAACGCGTCTTGTCGATTGCCGCCGTTCAGAAGCATTTACAGGCGACTGGGCGAGGCGATCTGATCGAAGTCGATACCTACCTCTCCAAACTCTGTGAGACGCTAGCCTCCTCGTTGATTGGCGGAAGCCGCGCGGTCACGCTGACCGTCAACGCCCAAGGAGGCAAGGCTGAATCGAGCCAGGTCGTGAGCATCGGGCTGATCGTGACCGAACTTGTCATGAATTCGCTGAAACATGCGTTATTGGCCGAAGCGAAAGATGCGCGAATTGTTGTCGCCTATGAAGTCGCAGAAGAAAACTGGAAATTGTCGGTCGCCGACAATGGAACCGGAAATCCGGACCTTAACGTCGGAGCGGTAAAGCAAGGTCTTGGCACCAGTATTGTCCAAGCGCTGTCAAAGCAGCTGGATGCCCAGCTTGAGGTCGCGAGCGGCGCGCAGGGCACGACTGTGACCGTCACGCATGCTGTGTTCAGTTCGCAGGTGCCGCAAGCGGCTTGATGCGCCGCCCTATGTCGCCGCGCATGGTTTGCCGTGGCGCAATCTATTCGAAAACCAGTTGCCCAACGCAAAACGCCCGGCGACACGCCGGGCGCTTCACGTCATGAGCGATCAAACGTTGTCGCAGGTCTGCGCCGCTTACTTGCGGTGCAGGTTTTCGCTGCGCTTGTCCGAAGGCAATACTGCCGCGGCTTGGTTCCACTTGAACCCCGGCGCGTTCTTGAGCTGGTCCTTCGTAATGGTGACGGATACCTTCTCGATCTTGTCGCCATTGGGCGATTGCGTGATGAGGAGAGACTTCAAGGGGATCGCAACGTCCTTCTCGCCGACTCCGAGAAAGCCGCCGACGCCGATCACCACGGCACGCACAGTGCCGCTATGCTCGATCACCAGGTCGTCGATGTCACCGATCTTCACATTGTCCGGTCCGATGACGTTAACGCCCAATAGTTTGCTGGCTCGCCATTCGCTGCTGCTCTGCTGAAGCAGAAACATCTCGCTGGCCGGCGATGGCGGTGCCATCGTTGTGGGAGCGGCTATTGGCTTGGTTGCGCCAGGTGCCGTCGTCGGCGGGCTCGATTGGGCGAGTGCCGACGATAGCATCAGGGCCGCAAACGCGGTGGTAGTGAGCGCTTGTTTCAACATTTTTAGACTCCATGGAAATGCGCACGGACCTGCGCGGAACAAACCTGCCGCGCCGTGCTTGGCGCTGCGGTTCGTGCAAATGCAATGCGGGAGCGCTGCTTTCGTTCCGACAAGTGAGTAATTGTGGCGACCACACGACGAAAGCTTCGGTGGTGCGCGATTAGCGACTGCTTGCACCTGTCACGATCGCTTGCGTCTCCCGATCCGGACCGAGGTCATCCGCGCTTTCGATCGATAGAATTTCTGCCAAGCGGACTCGCGCGCGATTGACTCGGCTCTTCACCGTGCCAACTGCACAGCCGCAGATCTGCGCGGCTTCTTCGTAGGAAAAGCCGGATGCACCGACGAGGATGAGCGCTTCCCGCTGATCAGTTGGGAGCTTGGTCAGTGCCTGAAGGAACTCCTGGAATTCCAGCCGGCTGTGCTGTTCCGCACGTGTCGTCAGGCTCTCGGCAAAGCGGCCGTCAACGTCTTCAACCTCACGGCGCCGCTTGCGGTATTCGGAACGGAACTGGTTGCGCAGGATGGTGAACAGCCAAGCCTGCAAGTTTGTCCCGGGCTCGAATAAATTGATATTCGTGAGTGCACGAACCAGGGTTTCCTGAACAAGATCATCGGCGCGGTCAACTTTTCCAGACAACGAGATGGCGAACGCCCGAAGGCGCGGCAGCGTCGCGAGAATATTCTCCCGCATCGACGCCTCGGTAACCATCAATGTTTTCCTTCATCGTCTCGCTTGTCGAGCCTTTGCAGCAACTCCGTGAATCGATCCGGCACCGCCTGATTGACCAGATCATTGTACATGGCTCGCAATTGCTCGCCGATCACGTCCTGGACATCGCGGCCGAGTGTTCCATTGCTGCCTGGAAGGGAGTCTGCAATATTCATCTTTGAACCGGGGCTAACCGGCTTGGGCCCTTTCATTTTAGCTAACCCTTTAATCAGCCAAGCAAATTTGAGCTATCTGCGCGCAGCCCACATGACACAATTCCGAACTCGCATAATAGTTCCTTCCGGCGCGGAACTTATTTTATCGTCGGGCGTTTCGATAGCGTAGCTTACATTTTTATGAAGGGATGATTTGTGTCCAAATCGGAACGGGTTGCACAGTATTTGCCATATCTGCGCCGCTACGCACGCGCGCTTACGGGCGGTCAGGCTTCGGGAGACGCCTATGTCGCTGCCACATTGGAAGCCCTCATCCAGGATCAGTCCGTACTTGATGGCAACGGCACTCGGGTGGCTTTGTTCCATCTGTTCACGAAAATCTGGAATTCGGTTTCGCTCAACGGCAAGACGGTAGGCGTCGACGAATCCAGCGCTCCCGAACAAAAGCTGGCCAGTTTGACGCCATTGCCGCGTCAAGCATTCCTGCTCGTGGCGCTTGAAGGGTTCACGGAAGAAGACGCGGCACGCATCCTCGACTGCGATGTTGCGGCTTTGCGACTCCTGGTCGAGGAAGCCGGGCGAGAGCTCGCCGCCGAGATCGCGACCGACGTACTGATCATTGAGGACGAAACGTTTATCGCTCTCGACCTCGAAGCGCTAGTCAAGGGGCTCGGTCACGAGGTGATCGGCGTGGCGAGAACTCACGCCGAGGCCATCAAGCTCGCGCGGGAGAAAACGCCGGGCCTCATTCTCGCCGATATCCAGCTTGCGGATGGAAGCTCCGGTATGGATGCCGTTCACGAGTTGCTGCGGTCCTTTGAAGTCCCCGTCATTTTCATTACGGCCTATCCCGAACGCCTGCTGACTGGAGAGCGGCCAGAACCGACCTTCCTGATTTCAAAGCCTTTCCAGCCGGCAATGGTTTCTGCGATCGCAAGCCAGGCACTGTTCTTCGAACGCAACGCTCGGCAGCGCGAAAACCGCGTGCCGGCGTAATGTCTCACGCGGGCAACTCTGAACACAAGTACGATGACGCGCAAACTAAGATGCCTGAGGCATTACCGCGAACGGATCAGTCCGTTGGGCACGGACTTATAAGATTGGTTGCTGCTTTGGCAGCCATACTCGTAATTTTAGCGGTTCTTTACCGATGCGCATGGGAGGCCCCGCTTGAACGGGAAGTTCCCGAGTCGCAAGGTCATCCCGCGCCTGCCAATTTGAAATAGGACATTGCTTCTTTCGAACGCGTCGACCTAGCCTGTCAATACGCGCTAATGCGGGCGGCGGAAAAGCGCTTTTAGCAACCAATACACATTGAGCATTTAAAATCTGCCGCCGATCTGGCGGATCGTCACCGCTAAATTTGATCGAGATCCAGCATTCGATCTTCAGCATCTCTTCGCAGATGTCCGGCTCTCGGGCATTACGAGAAGCGGCGACGTGTTCAAACTAATTGTGTTTGAAAATTCTGCCAGACGCGCGGTTCGATCGTTTCTCAGGTTTGAATGTGAGATTTGATCCGTCGTTTCCTGCCAATTGGAACCATCGCCCGCTTGCGGCGTTTGTCCAATAGGCCGACGGCCTGCTCAAGAGCCGCCGTTTGTCAGGAGACTCCGATGAAAACGTCACCTTCGCTATCCAGTTACATCCTCAGCGCAATCATCGGTGCTCTGTTGGCGGTGGGTGTCCTTGAAATTCCGCTTGGTCTCGTGTCGGCTAACCAGTTCCCGGTCCACTCCCCGCAAGCGACTTTCCAGCCCGCCTTCTCAAAGGTAACAACCACAACAAACGTCAACCGTTCTCGCAAGGGCGATCGGCTGCCTGTGATTCGCGCTGGTTCGGTGGCAAACACAACGATCATCCTGAAGAATGCCGGTGCACCGCATTACGCTGTCCAAGGCGCCGGCGCCAAGCCGGTGCAGGCGAGGACTTTAGAAATCGAAGACAGCAAGCGCACTCCGAAGCCAGCGCCTGCACCGGCGGTCAACTGCGAAGCGCTGGTGACCCCAATCTCCGATCCGATACTGGGCCAGCGCATTGGTCGTTGTTTTGTCTAGAGGGATTTCGCGCGTCCCCGTGGTCGCTGGCTACTGGCGTGACCGCTGGTAGCGATTAAGGATTGCAATCGAACCCCAGGATCGCCAGTGCCGCGCGCGAGACGCTGGTATCGAACCTGGGGAATCTTGGTTTACTCGATTCAACCAGGTGCGACGGAGATCAGCTTACGTTGTTGGGCGAAATCGGTATTCAAGAATGAAAGGCCAGGAGGAAAGCTATGACGCGCAAACTCGGATTGACGCTGGTGACCGCGCTCGTGCTTGCAAGTGCAGGCATGTTTAGCTCTGTCACCGAAAGTACCGCGCAATCCGTGCACGATAGCGCGGGAACCGCGACGGACATATCGGCGCGGGCGGACCAACGGAATAGAGGGAAAGCTGGTCCACGAAATGTCGGCCAGCAGCGCGCCATCGGTCAGCAGCGCGCCATCGGTCA
>JBGPOB010000105.1:0-11192 GCA_041487815.1 Xanthobacteraceae bacterium
TCATAACGACAAGTCACGCGCGTGTAATCAATGTCCTCGAAATCTTCTCGCTTGGTACGACCCGAAGCGCACGGATGTTTCTTAAGGTGCCGCGCCAACAAACCGCGCCCCTTGTGTGCACCATCGTCAGGTGCATAATATCAAGCAGTTTGAAGTAGTGGGGATCGCTGCGGGACGCATGGCCACGTCGGTTTGGCCCACTCGTTAGGATTCGTCCATGGCTCTCGGTGTCGTTGGAGATTTCGCAAAACATCTTCAGAGCAAAAGCTACATTGCGGCCGATATCGATACTTTGAATTCATTCGATGATCAGAGCGCGGAGCCAGCGCTCAAAACTTTGCAGCGGTTGACAGACCTTTCCGCAAATGATTTCGCCGACGAAGTCGCGCGCTTTTATCGGTTGCCGCGCGTCGGTCTGCCGGAACTCATGGCTGCGACATCGCTTGCTGAGCGATTTTCACGCCGCTTTCTGCGCGAAACAATGGTGTTCGCATATCGATCCGCCGACGGCCGATCAAAGCTTGCAATGGTCGATCCGACACATGCGGCGACAATTCGCGCCGCAGAAATCGTGTTCGGCGAACCGGCTTGCGTCGAGGTTGCTTCCTCCGACGATATCGAAATCGTGCTGTCCGAACAGCTCGGCGACGGCGAGGCGTCCGAACTTGTTTCGGCGCGGCCCCCCGCTGCCGGCCGCGATGACGACATCGAGAGCCTACGGGATCTCGCGAGCGGCGCGCCCGTTGTCCGCGCGATCAACGACCTGATGGAAAAGGCGGCGGAATTGCGCGCCAGCGACATCCACCTTGAGCCGTTTCGCACCGGTCTCGTCGTGCGCATGCGCGTCGATGGATTGTTGCGCACGGTGCCCACACCTTCCGGCGCACCACCGCAGGCGATGATCTCGCGCGTCAAGATTCTTTCCGGGCTGAATATTGCCGAACGGCGGCTGCCACAGGATGGCGCAGCGCGGGCGCGCGTTGGAAGAAGCGAAATCGACATCCGGGTTGCGACGATGCCGACCCAGCATGGCGAGACGGCCGTTATCAGATTACTGCCGCGGGATCGCGGCCTGCTCGAGATGAACAAGCTCGGCCTTTCGAGCGCCGACGAAGCCAGTATGAGCAAGTTGCTGGAGTTGCCGCACGGGATGATCGTCATCACCGGACCCACGGGCAGCGGCAAGACCACGACACTCGCAACAATGCTGTCCATTCTGAACAAGCCGACGCGCAAGATTCTTACCATCGAGGATCCGGTCGAATACGAAATTCATGGAATTAATCAGTCCCAAGTTAAGCCGTCGATCGGTCTGACGTTTGCCACTGCGCTGCGGGCATTTGTTCGTCAGGATCCCGACGTTATCATGGTCGGCGAAATCCGCGATTCTGAAACAGCGCATATTGCGATCCATGCGGCGCTGACTGGCCACCTTGTGCTGACGACGCTACACACCGAAACGGCGGCTGCGGCGGTTCCGCGCCTACTCGATCTTGGCGTCGAGCATTTCCTGCTAAAGTCGACGTTACGCGCGGTGATCGCCCAGCGCCTTGTCCGCATCCTCTGCGAACGTTGTAAAGCGCCGCATCGGTTGACGGCGAGCGACTATTCCACCGACCCGCGCTATGCTGCGCTCGGTTTAAGGGTTGGCGACGTGATACATGAGCCGGGAGGCTGCGAGCGCTGCAGCGGCACCGGCTACCGCGGGCGCAACGGTGTGTTCGAAGTACTGAACGTGACGGAAAGTGTTCGACACCTCATTACCGATCATTCGGACTCGGGAACGATCGAACACGCCGCGGTCCAAGCGGGAATGACGACGATGGTCGAGGATGCTGTCGCCAAGTGCCGCAGCGGAACGACATCGGCTGCGGAAGTGCTGCGCGTCACATACATCCGGTGAGGCCGTGCCCAGTTTTCGCTACAAGGCTCTGACTCAGAATGGCGAGCTCGTCAGTGGCTTAATTCTGGCGCCCAATGCACGCGAGGTGGCCAATCGGGTCGAATACCTTGGCCTGGTGCCGATCGAGACCTCGGTCGACGAGAGCGCAAGCTCGTTCTACGCGCGCGCAAATTTTTTCCTTATAAGTCGGCCGCGTCTCGAAGATGTTACGGTATTTACCCGTGATCTGGCGCTCCTGCTGAAAGCCGGCGCGCGTATCGACGGATCGTTGGAGTTGCTCGCGAACGACGCCGATATCGGGCGATTGCGGCCGATCATTGCAAAGATAAGGAACGAGGTTATGGCGGGCGAGAGTTTCGCCGACGCCATCTCCCATCACGCGTCGCTGTTCCCGCCGATCTATGTGGCGCTGGTCCGGGTTGGAGAGGCATCGGGGACGCTTGACCATATGCTTGAGGTGATTGCGAACGAACGCACGCGATCCGAGATGCTGCGCCGCAAGCTTTCAGATGCGTTACGTTATCCAGCGTTTGTGCTGTTCGGGGCGGGCTGCGTCCTGATCTTCTTCCTGTTGTTCGTGCTCCCGCAATTTGCCGCGGTACTACGCGATTTCGGCGCCAAGCTTGACCCGGTCGTGGCGACATTTCTCGGGCTCTCGGATTTCCTGCGTGCCAACCCGACTGGCAGCGGGATCACCGTCATTCTGTTGATCGCCGGAGTCTGGTTTGCCATCCGTAACCGGAATTCTCGCACCGCCCTGATTGCAACGGCGTCACGTCTACCGCTGGTGCGCTCTCCGTTGGCCTTTCATCGCACGACGTTGTTCTGCCGAAATCTCGGCGTGTTGTTGAGCAGCGGCGTCACGCTTTCAAGCGCGCTTCGCATCCTGGCTGAGATGATGGCGGCGACAGGGGACCGTGCGGTTTGGAGCCGGACCGTGGATCATGTGCGCCACGGCGGAAAGCTCTCGGATGCGCTCGCAGACAGTGCCGCGCTGCCGACAATGGCCGTCAGGATGCTGCGCCTGGGAGAAGAGACAGGCCAGTTGCCGGTACTTGCCGCACGCATTGCTGATTTCTACGAGACCAAACTCCAGCGCAGCCTCGATCGGATTGTTGGAATCGCCGGTCCGCTGGCGATCATCGTGATCAGCACCATTGTCGGTGGCCTGATCGTGTCGGTAATGACGGCCCTGCTTTCGGTCAGCCAGATCGTTTCGTGAATTTCACGCTCATCCGAGGAGTTGTGGTCCGCATGAAAGGAGACGGGAAGCTCGCCGCTAAAGTTTTTTGGATAGCCGGGGGCAAGTTCACGTCGCCGCGGCGGTCAGCGAGCATTCATGATCGGACCGCAGAGTTGCGGCGCAACACGTGCGGTCACTGGCGCGAGAGGAATAACGGCGCGTAAGCTGCGCCAGGATTTTGCGTTGGCGTACCTCGCGCGTGAGTTTGCGTCGCGGAGGATGATGTGAGGTGCCGGAGTATGTCAGTTGCCGATTTGACACGCCGACGTAAGCGTTCGGTCGGGGGTCGCGAACGCGGCTTTACGCTCGTCGAAATCTTGGTCGTGATCACCATCATTGGATTGATCATGGCGCTCGTCGGACCGCGCGTCCTCAACTACCTCGCCGACTCAAAAGTCAAGGCGGCGAAAATCCAGATAGAAGCCTTTTCCAGCGCGCTCGACCTGTTCTACCTCGATACCGGCCGCTATCCGTCCGGCAGCGAAGGATTGAGTGCGCTCGTTCGTCCGAGTGGAAGCATTGCCTCCTGGAACGGTCCCTATTTGAAAGGCGGGACGCTCCCGAACGATCCCTGGGGCAAACCCTATATCTACCGCTCTCCGGGCGAGCATGGAGCTTATGATATCGTTTCATATGGTGCGGATGGACAGGAGGGCGGGACTGGAACGGCTGCCGACATCACAAGCTGGCTGCGCTGATCGCGTCGATTCCGAGGCGGGCTTCACCTTGCTCGAGGTGGTTTGCGTCATGGCAATCGTTGCGATTCTGGCGGCAATTCTGTTGCCGGCGATTCCGCGCGGCACTTCGCGCGCGCGGCTGGAAGCCTTTGCAATCGAGACGGCAGCCGTGCTCAGGGCGGACCGCAACGCGGCGATCCGCCGCCGAACCGAAGTTTCCACCCAAGTCAACGCGACCGCCAGATCAATACGTTCAGGCGCCACTGGAAAAATTGTGCAGGTGCCGAATGATGTCGTTTTCGACGCGGCGTTGGCGTCGCGCTGCAATCAACGCCGGACTGGATCGGAGATTATCTTCTTCCCGTCGGGAATGACGTGCGGCGGGACCGTTGTATTGAGCCGACTGGGAATCGGCTACGAGATTCGTGTCAACTGGTTGACGGGAGGTATTGAAATTGTCTCGCGTACCGACGGCTGACCGCCGCAGCACCAGCGCCGGATTTACGCTGATCGAAGCGCTCGTGGCGCTGGCGTTTCTTGCAACGACGCTGGCATCGGTCGGAGCCCTGGTCGCGAGCACCGTGCGTGGCACGCGCTCGCTCGAGCAGCACCTCGCCCTCATCGAATCTGCCCGCGCCATTGTGACCGGACTGCCGAACCGGCGCGAACTTGCGCTCGGAAATCTGGCCGGCGTCTACGGCGACCACAACTGGCGGGTCGACGTTGTACCTTTTATCGAACGCGCGGCCGATCCGTCACGGTCAAGGCGATGGGTACCGCAAGAGATCGTGATCCAGGTACGCTCGCCATCCGGTTCATCGATTAAGATCAATACTGTGCGCCTGGTGCGGCGCGGCGAGGGATGACCATGATTCGCTGGCGCCGTCGCTCAAACATCGCCGGCTTCACGCTGGTCGAGACGCTGGTCGCCACCGCGATGATGGGGCTGATCCTCATCGCGCTTGCGATGGTGACAGCCCAATGGCTACCGAACTGGAATCGCGGCTTTATCCGCGTGCAGCGGAGCGAAAATTTGGCGGTGGGGCTGGAGCGGCTAGTTGCCGACATTGCGGCCGCAGAATTTGTTCCGCCGAGCCGCGGAACAACGCATCCGCTGTTCGACGGCACGGAACTGTCGGTGATCTTCGTGCGGTCGGCGCTCGGGCCGAACGCACAACCGGGACTCGAGGTCGTGCGCATCACGGAGACAGCGGACCGGCGCGGGCTCGCGCTGGTGCGCGAGCGCACGCCGTTTGCGCCGGTTGATCCTGACGCACCGGCGCTCAATCAGTTCAAGTTTGCCGACCCGGTCGTTCTCGTGCGTGCACCCTTTCGCATTTCGTTTTCCTACGCCGGACCCGATCGCGTGTGGCGACCGACGTGGCGCGACGCCGATCGACTACCAAACGCAGTGCGATTGATGGTGCGCGACGCCGGCAGTCAACGGCCGCTGTCGGTCTCCACCGCCACGGTGATTCACGCCGACATGGCCGCTGAATGTGTGAATCCAAAAAATTCTGAAAATTGCGGTGCACTACGTCCCGCGTCCGCGAACGACGTGAGAAATCCAGCGCCGGGAGCCCGCAAACTATGACTGCGATCCGGACCAGCCCCAAGCGCGCGGGTGCCGGCTCCGGCAACGGGTTTATTGTGGTAGCGGTGCTCTGGATCATGGGCGCGCTGGCGACGCTTGCCTCGATCTATGCGATGTATGTTGCCAACACCGCAACCTCGCTCGCGCTCAACGACGACCGGCTGCAAGCGGAGGCCGTGATCAGAGCCGGTCTCGAACTCACCGCCTATCGACTCGCAGCGGTCCAGCCGGACGCGCGGCCGACCCGCGGGGCTTTCAACGTCCGGCTGGGCCGCGCCAGTGTCGCCGTCAATTTTCGTTCCGAATCCGCCCGGATCGATCTCAACGAAGCACCCGCTGAACTCTTGGCTGGATTTTTTGCGGCACTCGGCGCATCGCCAGGCGACGCCAAAACCTATTCCGAGCGCGTTCTGGGCTGGCGCAGCACGCCGACGCCCACGGTTGCCGGCGGTGAAGCATCGCTCTATCGGGCCATGGGATTAGCCTACCTTCCGCGCGGCGCACGGTTTGCTCAAATCGAAGAGCTACGGCTCGTGGCCGGCCTGCCGCCGGCGCTGATCGAACGAGCCATGCCTTTCGTCACCGTCTTCAGCGGTCGGGCGGACGTCAGCGTCGCCGATGCCGCGCCAGAAGTGATTGCGGCCCTGCCCGGAATGACGCCGGAGCGGCTTTATTCCGCATTGCAGCAGCGCGGTGCGCAGGCTGGGCCGCTTGCGACGGCGGCGCCGAGGGCCGAGGCCGCAGGGGCGGCGGCGAACGGAGCCTTCCGCGTTGCGGTCGCCGTCAGCTTCGATAACGGACGGCGGATCAATGCGGAGGTTGTTATTTTCATTGCCGAAGACGGCGATGAGCCCTTCAATATACTGTCATGGCAGGATGATTTCGATCAGACCGCCGCCGACACAAGGCTACGGACGATACGCTGATGGCGCTCACAGACGAAATCGTGCGGGGATTGTCGCACTGGATGGATTGCGTTGCCGGCGCCATCTCAACGCTTCTTGAGCGGCTGGCTACTCCTCGCCTGATCCGGCTGGTGGAGGAGGAGCCGGGGCTGCTTTCCGTTCATCCGGCGACCAAGCGCGGAACGCCGGCGCACCCGGCCCAGTACTTGCGAATTGTCGAAGGGACAGTGGTCGAAGCCATCCCACCCGACGCCGGAATTCAGCTGAAGGGCAAGCGGGCAGAGCTGTTGCTGCAGCCGTCGAGGTTCTTGTTTCGCCCGCTCGAATTGCCGCGGCGCGCCTCAGACTTTCTCGACGGCATAGTGCGCGCTCAGATCGACCGCCTCACGCCATGGAACACGCACGATGCCGCGTTCGGCTGGACCCCGCCGAGCGAACTCGGAAACGACCGGATCGTCATCACGGTTGCGGCTACGGCGCTGGCCCTGGTGGCGCCTTATATGCAGGCGCTCACTGACATTGGAGCAAGTTCGATTGTCGTCTCGACCGCCCAATCAGAGGCCAACGCCGACGCGCCAGCGATCAAAGTATTGGAGCGGCGCGGGCGCGGTGCGATCGAGATCAACCGGATTAGGCATTTTCTAGTCATCCTGCTGGTGGTCACCGGCCTCGTGGCGGCAACGGCCATGACCACTGCATTCATTGCCGGCGATCGACTCGACACGGAGCAAGCCGATCTTGCCCGCAGAATTAGCGAACGGCGCGTCGCCCTGCGCATTGGACGCGACGCGACCGGCGCGACTTCCGCGCAGCGCACCCTCGAGCTTCACAAGTACGAAGTCCCCGCAAGCGTTGCCGTCCTCGACGCACTTTCACAAATCCTGCCCGATCACACCTATGTCACTGAAATGCGCATCGAGGGCCGCAAGTTGCAGGTGATCGGCGTGACCCGCGATGCGCCGTCGTTGATCCGCTTGATGGAGCAGTCCCCGCTTTTCACGCGCGCAACGTTCTTTGCACCGACAACCCGAGCGCCATCCGATCCGGGCGAACGGTTCCATATCGAGGCGCGTATCGAGCCTGCTGCGGTCCCGCGCACATGAGTACCGGTCAACCATCCAATTTTTTCGTGGCCCGCCACCCGCACGCGGCAGTCTTTGGCTACGTCGCGCTCGTGGTGGTGTTCATTTTTGCCACTGGCAATGCAATCGCCGACCTCTATGAACGTTATGCTGCGGTGGCCGCATCAAGTTCCCTGCTCAATCAGCTCGAAGGACGGACAATATCATCGCGCGCCGGCGCTGACGCCGCAGGCGAACAGGTTCCAAGCGGTTCTCCATTTCTTGAAGGGCAGACAGTGACGATTGCCGGCGCGGTTCTCCTGCAGCGCGTCATTGGTGCGGTAACTCGCGTGGGTGGCCAAGTATTGTCATCGCAAGTCGACCTGCAGGGTGCGCACGCGAAGGAGGATTATGTCGGTGTGATCGCGAATTGCGAGGTCGACCAGCCGGCGTTGCAGCGGCTATTATATGATATTGAAGCAGGCATGCCGTTTTTGTTCATCGATCAACTGATCGTGCAGGCCCCGGAGGGAGGCGCCCAGGATGGCGGGCGAATGCGCGTGCTGCTCGGAGTATCTGGCCAATGGCGAGGCGGACGGTGAGCGCGATTAGAGCAACTCGATATCTGACGGTCGCCGGTGTGCTGCTGGTGTGCGGCAGCACGACAGGGCTCGCCGTACTGGCGATCTCTCCAGTGGTCAGTGACGTGATCGACAATAGCCCAGTTGCCGAAGCGGTCGACGTAGACACGGCAAAGCCGAAACGTACCGACGCCGCGAAAGGCGCACCGTCCGGCAATCCGCTGTGGGCGATTCCGCTGCGCCTGCTGGCGGCGACGCGCGACCGGCCGATCTTCTCGCCGTCCCGCCGTCCTCCTCCGCCGGCTGTTGTCGGTATGACGGCGGTCAAACTGGCACCGACGCCGCCAGCGCAAAAGATCCTCGTCCCGGAGCGGCCGCAATTCGTACTCGTCGGCACAATCGTCGGATCAACGCAGAGCATTGGAATTTTCCTCGACGAAGCCACCAAAGATGCGTTCAAATTGCGCACCGGCGACGACCGCAACGGTTGGGTATTGCGCGAGGTCCGGACAAAAGCGGCGATGCTCGAGAAAAATGAGCAGACGGCGACCCTGGTCTTGATCCCTCCGACAGAAGAGAAAACAGCAACGTTTATGAGTCGGTTTGACCTTTCGATTCGAAATCGGCGCGCAGATTGATCTCGTAGGGGAACCGTCGGCCCGGGTTGCAATTGAGGCGGCCGCTTTTGAAGAGAAGAATCCGAACGCGTTGATCTCGGTCCGCGCGGATTGCGCACGGTGAAGGAACGCGCTCTGCCGCCCTGGCCGGAGGCCATCGTGCTCGCGGGCGTAAAAACGAATGGCCAGCGCGAGCTTTGCGTTCGCATTCTCTCAGAGAATTCCTGATCGCGCGTTTCCCACGATAATGGTGGGCAGGAATCGCGCAGCCCAAACGACGCTGGCGACTGGGAGGCGGGTCATTCGGTTGTGATCGCGTCGTTTCATGCCAGACTGGGCTCGGTGAGATTTCTCCCGCTGACGCATTAGGGTGTACAAATTCGCGCCGAGGCTCAGTCTCTTCACCAAAAGACGGCGCGCGCCGTTTCGCGCGCCGTGCGCCAGAGTGCCCTTCCGTCCTGGCCGTGTGCGACGGTCGGAAGATACCATTGACAGTCGCCGGCAATCTCTACAAAATCTTTATAAGTCTCAACTTGCGACGCTTGACGACTTCGGGGCGAGCATGGGGCGAGGGCCTCAGATTCGCCGAAACGAAGGCTTGCAGGCGACATTGTGCTGCACACCAAGAGGCAGCGCGGCCAAAACGGCTGCGAGCATAATAATAATAATTCGACTGGGGGAGGACGTGACGCGCGCAATAGTTCCTAAGCAATAGTTTCAACGGCGGCCTCAAAGGGCCGTCGGATTCGACGACGATGGCAGGCATGCCGCACTGCCACGGCGATCGAATCGCAATGGGGAGACGCCAACATGTGCATACTGTGCGTTCAGGGTAAGCCGCAGAACCATTTCAATTCGCGACGCAATTTTCTGAAAGGCGCAGCCGCAACCGGCGTCGCCGCTACGGGTCTCAATCTGTTCGCGCCGCGCCCCGCCGCGGCGAACGATGCTGACTTGTTCAGCGGCAGTGGCCGGCCGGGCCGACGCTACATCATCCGCGGCGGTGCCGTGATGTCGATGGACCCGCAGGTGGGCGACTTCCCCCGGGCCGACGTGTTGGTCGAGGGCAAGAAGATTCTCGCCGTCGGACCGAACCTGCACGTGGGCAACGCCGCCGAGATCGACGCACGCGGTCGCATCGTGATGCCCGGCTTCATCGATACGCATCACCATCAGTTCGAGACAGCACTGCGCAGCTTCCTCGCCGACGGCATCCTGATCAACGACGGCTCGGGCTCGCCGAGCGGGAACACGACTTACTACGAATACATTCTGCTCAAGTTCGCTCCCGTCTACCGGCCGCAGGACGTCTACATCAACGAGCTGTTCGGGGGGCTGTCCCAGCTCGATGACGGCGTCACCACGGTGCTCGACGTCTCGCAGATCCATCATTCGCCGCAGCATTCCGACGCGGCGATCAAAGCGCTGTTCGATACGGGACGTCGCGCCGCCTTCGGTTATTTCGAAAGCGCCGGTGGCGTTGCAGGCAACCAATATCCGCAAGATGCCACCCGCATCAAGAACCAGTGGTTCTCCTCGAGCGACCAGCTCGTCCACATGATCATGGGCGGCGAGGTCTATCTTGGGGATCCGACAACCGACGCATCCTGGACGCTCGGGCGCCAGCTTGGTCTCCAGATCGCGGCGCATATCCTTTCGCCGTTCGGCATCCGCCCGATCATGGACGCGCTCGCCGCCGGAACGGGCGGCAACGGCCACATCGGGATCGGACCGGACAACCTGTTCATCCACATGACCGGCATGTCGGACACGGCCTGGCAGAAGGTCCATGATGTCGGCGCGCAGGTCTCGATTGCCTTCCCGATCGAAATGAACATGCGGCACGGCCAGCCGCCCATCCTGAAGATGCAAAGCCTCAGCACTCCGCAGCACCCCTTCGAACCATCGTTGTCCGTCGACGTCGAGTGCACGATGACGGCGGATTTCTTCACCCAGATGCGCGTTGCCATGAACATGCAGCGCATGGTCGTGAACCAGATGGTGCTGGAGCAGGGAAACTTCATTTATCCCAATCAGTGGCCGACACCGACGGCCGACAAGCCGCCGCTGCTGACCACCCGCGACGTGCTGCGCTACGCCACCATGAATGGCGCGAAAGCGCTGCGGCTCGAAAACAAGGTCGGCTCGCTCACGCCGGGCAAGGAGGCCGACATCATCATCCTCGACGCCACCGCGATTAACGTGGCGCCGCTCAACCAGGTGCCGGGCGCGGTCGTCTCGCTGATGGACCGCACCAACGTCGAGACCGTGATTGTCGCGGGCAAGGTGCGCAAGTGGAAGGGGCAGCTGCTCGATGTCAATCTCGACCACCTGCGCAGTCAGCTCGAGGCCTCGCGCGACTATATCTTCAATGCGGCGAACATCCCCGCGGACCGACGGGGCCTGTTCAGCGTCCAGTGAACGAATTCCGTCGGCAGCGGCGCGGGGCGGCTTCGGCCGCCCCGTTGCCCTGTGTGTACCGAAAACCTAAATCCAGACGTAATGGTGATGAAGCCCGCCAAGGATCGCGCGTGATTTGATAATTCCAATCCGCTGAACCGGGCGAGAGACTGGCGCATCCTTATCCAACGACCGGTGCGTTCTGATGTCA
>JBGPOB010000106.1:0-11165 GCA_041487815.1 Xanthobacteraceae bacterium
AAAGCCTTTGCCATCGCCGGTTATGACGAAAGCGTGCTGGAGCAGAAGTTCGGCGGCATGTTGCGGGCGCTCTCTCTCGGCGCGCCGCCGCACGGCGGCATCGCGCCGGGTATCGACCGCATTGTCATGCTCCTGTGCGGCGAAGATAATCTGCGCGAGGTCGTTCTGTTTCCGATGAATCAGCGTGCCGAGGACCTGCTCATGGGCGCGCCGTCAGACGTGACACCAGAGCAGTTACGCGAACTGCACATCCGGTTGAACCTGCCCGATAAGGCATAAAGACGAGCTGGCGATGCAATTTCACGTGACCTTGGCCGCAGCCGCGTTGACCTTGTTTCTGACAGGCGCACCGGCGATGGCGCAATCGACGTTGAAGATTTTTGACGCGCATCTGCACTACAACCAGGAACCTGAGCCGACGTTCGCGCTCGATCGCGTGCTTGAGACGTTTCGCCGCAACGGAATTGGCGGCATTCTGTCGAACAGCCGCCCCAACAAGGGCACGCATCAACTCACCGACGCCAAGACACCCAATCTGTGGGTTGTTCCCTTCATTCGACCCTATCGCACGCGCGACGACGTGCAGAACTGGTCGAACGATCCGGCGATCAACGATTTGATCGAAAATGAATACGCGCGGGGCTTTTACCGCGGCGTTGGCGAGTTTCACATCTACGGCGACGCCGCGCGGCGGCCGGTCGTTGGGAAAACCGTCGCGTTCGCGGTTGCCCACGATTTTTACATGCTGGCGCATTGCGACGAGCCGGCCTTGCTGATTCTGTTGAATCAGGATGCGAAGGCAAAGATCATCTGGGCCCATACCGGCTTTTCGGTGCCGGTGGCGCGCGTGCGCGAACTGTTGGATCAGCACCCAGCATTGATGGCCGAACTCTCCTATCGCAGTGGCATCACCGAGGCGGGCGGACAGCTTTCCGCCGAATGGCGCGAGTTGTTTGCGCGTCACGCGGATCGGTTCCTGCTGGGATCGGACACCTGGGTTCCCGAGCGCTGGGCCGGCTATGACGGAATCATCAGCGGCTACCGTAATTGGCTGGCGCAGTTGCCGCTGGATCAGGCTCAAAAAATAGCTTCCGGCAACGCCGAGCGCATCTTCAACGGGAAGATGTCGAATTAGCGGCGCGGACTATCCGCGCAATCGTGGCAGCAGTCGCAGCGCATTGTCACGGTTGATGGCGGCAAGGTCGGCATCGGAAAATTTCATTTCAGCCAGGCCCGCGATGATGTCGCGGCTCGTCCCGCTCGGATAGTCGGTACCGAACAATACTTGCGTCTTGGCAACGAGTGTCAGCAGCGAGACCAGCGCGCCGGGGTTGGCGGCGCCCGCGATGTCGTAGAAGAACCTCTTCATTTCATGAATCGCGCCGTTCGGAAGGCGCGTTTGATGGTCGCTAAGACGGGCGACCGCGGCCTCGATGCGGCCCGCCAGGAACGGCGCGGTTCCGCCGGCATGCGACCAGATGAATCGAATATCGGGAAAACGCACGGCCGCACCGCTGAACAAAAGCCCCACAATCGCACGCGTCGTATCGGTGCCGTATTCCATCACGCCGGGATGGACATCCGGAATCAGGTTCATGCAGCAGGCCGCTGCGGTCGGGTGCACGAACACGAGCGCCTTGCGGCGGTCAAGCTCCGCCATCACCGGCGTGAATGTATCGTTGCCGAGCCAGACGTCGCGGTAGCTCGTGAACAGGCCGATGCCGTCGGCGTCGAGCGTATCAAGCGCGTATTCGATTTCGCGCAGCGTTCCGCCGACATCCGGCATCGGCATGGCGGCGAAAAACCCGAAGCGGCCGCGGTGCTCGCGCACCAGCCGCACCATGAAGTCGTTGCTGTCGCGCGCGAGCCGGCGCGATTGCTCGATATCGCCGAACCAGAGACCGGGATTTGTGACCGAAACCGCTGCGGCGGCGACGCCACCCGCGTCCATGTCCTCAATCGACCTGGCAGCGCTCCAGTTACGGGTCGCGGGTTGCAAGAGATCGCGTCCGATGACGTCGGTCAGCCATTGCGGCGGCGCAACGTGATGGTGGACATCGATGCGTCCGGGTGCAACCGCGGTCGGACGGCCGCCGGCGCCGGCCGCGAGGGATTCCTCGGCGATAAAGGTTCCCGGAAGATGCCGCCGGATACCGAACGCATGAGTTTCCGGCTCGCAGCACGCACAACCGCCGCCGAACCAACGCGATCCCGAATGCCCTGCCATATGTCGCTCCCATGACGGCGGCCCGGCGAATGACCGGCGTGCCGCCACGATCCTGACGTGATGTTTGCCCCGCCGCGCGAATGCAGACACGCTTGCCCAGTCCGCGCAAGCACCGACGCATCGCGAAATCCCGTATCCCCTTTTGCTGATCGAGCGCTAGATTGCCTGCCGCGGGCGATTCCCGGGCAAATCTGCTCGGTGGGAGGAAACAGTGGCATCAGATCTGTCGGATGACCTTCGTTCGGGGGCGCTGATCTATCACCGCTTGCCGCGGCCGGGAAAGCTCGAGGTCCAGCCGACCAAGCCGCTCGGCAACCAGCGCGACCTCGCACTGGCCTATACGCCGGGTGTCGCGGCGGCCTGCGAAGCCATCGTCGCCAATCCGGCCGCGGCCGCGGAACTGACCACTCGCGCCAATCTCGTGGCCGTCGTGACCAACGGTACCGCGGTGCTGGGCCTCGGCAACATCGGGCCGCTCGCCGGCAAGCCGGTGATGGAGGGCAAGGCGGTCCTGTTCAAGAAGTTTGCCGGCATCGACGTATTCGACATCGAGGTCGCGGCCAGCGATCCGGACAAGCTGGTCGAAGTGGTGGCCGCGCTTGAGCCGACGTTTGGCGGCATCAATCTTGAAGATATCAAGGCGCCGGAGTGCTTCGAAGTCGAGGCGAAGCTGCGCGCGCGCATGAAAATCCCGGTCTTTCACGACGATCAGCATGGCACCGCCATCATCGTTGCCGCGGCGGTCGAAAACGCCTTGCACCTCGCCGGCAAGAAGATCGGGCAAATCAAGCTCGTGACCTCCGGCGCCGGCGCGGCCGCCATCGCCTGCCTCAATCAACTGGTCGCGCTTGGTCTCAAGCGCGAGAATGTTTGGGTGACGGACATCGAGGGCGTCGTCTACGAGGGACGCGTGGAGCTGATGGATCGCTGGAAATCCGTTTACGCGCAGAAAACCAGCAAGCGTAAACTCGCCGATGTCATCGACGGTGCCGACGTGTTCCTGGGCGTCTCGGCGCCGGGAGTGCTGACCTCGGAGATGGCGCGTCGCATGGCCGACAAACCCCTGATCATGGCGCTGGCCAACCCGCTGCCGGAAATCTCTCCTGAGGAGGCGCTTGCCGCGCGGCCGGACGCGATGATCTGCACCGGCCGCTCCGACTATCCGAACCAGGTCAACAACGTCCTGTGCTTTCCTTACATCTTCCGCGGCGCCCTCGACGTCGGCGCGACCGCGATCAACGAGGAGATGAAGCTCGCCGCCATCAAAGCCATCGCGGCGCTGGCGCGCGAAGCGCCGTCCGACGTTGCGGTGCGCGCGGCCGGCGGCGAGGCTCGCAATTTCGGCGTCGGATCGCTGATCCCCAATCCGTTCGACCCGCGATTGATCTTGCGCATCGCGCCGGCAGTGGCGCGCGCCGCCATGGCTTCCGGCGTCGCCGCGCGACCGATCGTAAATTTCGACCAGTACAGCGAGCGGCTGAACGGGTTCGTCTTCCGCTCCGGGTTCATCATGAAGCCGGTGTTTGCGCAGGCCAAAACCGCGCCCCGGCGCGTTGTCTATGCCGAGGGCGAAGATGAACGGATTTTGCGCGCGGCGCAGGTCGTCGTCGAGGAGGGGATCGCGCGGCCGATCCTGGTTGGCCGGCCGTCGGTGGTCGAGACGCGCCTTGTGCGTTTCGGGCTGTCGATCCGGCCCGGGCGCGAATTCGATCTGGTCAATCCAGAGGATGATCCACGCTATCGCGCGTATGCGCAGGATTACGTCGAGGTCGCCGGCCGCAACGGCGTCACGCCCGAGGTCGCGCGCACGCTGGTGCGCACCAACGCAACCGTCATCGCGGCAATCATGTTGAGGCGCTCCGAAGCGGACGCGTTGATTTGCGGCGTCGAGGGGCGATTCATGAGCCACCTGCGCCACATCCGTGAAGTCATCGGTTATGCGCCGGGCATTACCGAATACGCGGCGCTGTCGCTGATCATCACCGGCAAGGGCGCCTATTTCATCGCCGACACCGAAGTGCGGCCGAATCCGTCCGCCGCCGAAATCGCGGAGATGGCGGTGCTGGCGGCCGAACACGTACGCCGGTTCGGTTTGGAGCCCAAGATCGCGCTGGTATCGCACTCGGACTTCGGGAGCTATGACACCGAGAGTGCGCGCAAGATGCGTGCTGCAAACGCGCTGCTCGCCGCCGGGCATCCTGAGCTTGAAGTCGACGGCGAGATGCACGCCGACTCTGCGCTCGATCCCGCGCTACGCGAGCGGGTTTATCCGCACGCGCGCCTCAAGGGTGAGGCCAATATTCTGATCATGCCCAATCTCGACGCGGCAAATATCTCGTTTCAACTGATCAAGGCGGTCGCGGACGCGCTTCCGGTCGGCCCCATTCTGATCGGCGCCGCGCAACCGGCGCATATCCTGACACCGTCGGTGACGGCGCGCGGGGTCGTCAACATGACCGCCGTGGCGGTCGTTGAGGCGCAGGCTGCAAATCAATCGGGTTGACGTCGCCACCGATTCGCAGCGGGCAGTGCGCCGCAGCATTCGGAAAATCTCAAAACCGCAGCGAAAAATTGGTCAATTAACCGGACAACGCCTTTACCGCTCGCTTAAGAATGTCCGAAGCGGTTTGAAATTGCCGGCGGCGATCATTAGATTCCATCTTGGCGGTTACGATCTCAGGAGAACCAACATGATTCGTCACATCGCAGGGATATCGCTGTTGGCGCTGGCGGCTGCCGTGCCGCAACCGGCTACGGCGCAGGATGCACTCGGCGGCGCGCTGATCGGCGGCGCTGTCGGTGGTATCATTGGCGGAGCGGCGACGGGTCGGGCCGGCGGCGCGGTCGCCGGCGCGATTATCGGCGGCGTCGCCGGTGCGGCGATCGGCGCGGAGGCGGAGCGGCGGCGCGGCTACTATTGGCATCGCGGCAACTGCTACCGCCGGGTGCAGGGCGGTTACGCGCTGGTACGGCAGCGCTACTGCGGCTGACGTTTTACGCGCTGGCCTGCCGGTGCGGCTGGCAGCACACCGCGCGATCGTGAACGTCGTGCGGAACGCGATAGTCGCGCATGAGCTGCCGCGCATCGCGTAGCCCGCATGCCTCCCGCTGAACGATGAAATGCCGGAGGGCAACGCTGGCCTCGGTGACGAGCGCCTGCCGCGCGCCGCATTCGCGAACGTTCCGGCTGTCCGGTGATCGTTTGGCGTCGAGCGCCTCGACCGCGCGCAAGGCGTCATCAAGCCGACGGCCCATTCGTCCGAGAGCGCATGCCGTTTCCTGCGCGATCTCATAGTCGAGCGCAGTGAGTGGATTGTTCGAGCGGAACAGGCGGCGGGGCCCAGTCATAGCGATAGTCTTGCCCAGAATACGCGCGCCGTTACCGCGCTCCGCAATTATTCAGGATACCGGCGCATTCATCTCACTATTGAACGGTGCGAACCACATCGACGGTTGGGCGTCCGCTGACGGTCGGAAGCTTCTGCTCCTTCATCACCATTTCGTCATATTCCGGCAGCGACTGAACCGGTGTGCGCCCGCGCATATGGACGATCTTGTAGCCGTTCAGCTTAAGCTGATCGAGCAATGTTGCGATGCCTTCGGCCGTCGCATGCTGGAAGTCATGCAACAGTACGATGCCCTTGCCGTGCTTCTTGAGCTTGTCGAGCACCGAGTGAATAACCTGCTCGGGCTTGCGCATCTTGAAGTCGAAGGAATCCATGTCGGTCGAAAAGATCGCGACGTTGCGCTCGCCAAGATAGGTGACGAGTTCCGGCGGGTGCTGAAGTGCGGGGAAGCGGAAAAATGCCGCCGGCGGGGCGCCGAGCGCCATGCGCACCGCGCTGATGCCCATCTCGATTTCGGCCTTGGCTTCCTCCATCGATTTCTTCGCCAGATTGGCGTGCGACCACGTGTGCGTACCAATCGTATGGCCCGCGGCGGCGACCTGCTTGAGAATGTCAGGATAGTAGGTCGCGTGCTTGCCGATCGGGAAGAATGTCGCGTGCAGGCAATGATGGGCGAGCGCGGCAAGGACCGTCGGCGTGTTGTTGAGCCACGGCCCGTCGTCGAATGTCAGCACCACTTCGCCGGGCTTCAGGAAATCGTGCTGCTTGAAATGCTCGAACCCGAATCCTGGTCCACCGGTCGTATCGATTTCCACGGTGCGCGACAGTGGCAGCGGATCCGGGTTGCCGGGGCAGGCGGGCGGCGTCGCCGCAGCCGGCGGTGGGGACGCTACGGCGGCGGGCGCGGCGGGTGCCGCAGCGGGCGCGGTGCCTTGTGACATCGATGGCGTCGGTGCGATCGGTGTGGCGAGTTGCGCGGCGGACGCTTTGGCCTGAACCGGTGCGGTATTCTGCGCGACAATTGTGGGACCGTCTGCCGCCGCCTTCAACTCGGGAGCGGGGGAAACATCGCGCGCGACGACGGCTGTGGCGGCACTCGTCGCGGTTGCACTCTTTGCCGACGCAGCTGGCCGGACCGAGGCCGTTTGATCGGTTGCCGCCGGGGTCTGGACCGACGTTGCCGACACCACGCTTCTGATCAGCGGCGCAAAAACATACTGCGTCTGGGCAACTCCGAGGGCCGCCAGCACGACAAGCACCACGATGCTACAGGCGACGACAATACGCATGAACGATCTCCACTCAGCTATAGCACGCGCGGATTTGGCGGTCTTATGTAGCTATTTGATCAAGGGTTTAGTCCGCAAGATCAATGCATCGACAGGTTCGGCCGCGGCAAAATCCCAATTTAAGGTTAGTGCAACGGCGGCGGTCGCGCCAGCAATTTCCATCCATGCCGATATTGGAGTGTTGTAGCATCAACTCGTTGGCGCACCGGAGGAAGTCGCCGGGCGGTTGTCGGGAGGGGCGGCTGATGCGATCGATCTTCATGACGCTCGTGGTCTTGGCGCTTGACATATCCGCAGGCGCGCCGCGCGCGGCGGGACAAGAACCTCCAAGGCAGGACATACTTAAGATCGCGGTACCTCAGCGCGGCGCCTGGGACACGGCGGTCGCCGAGCTTGGCCAGCGTGGCGGTATTTTCAAAAAGCACGGTCTGTCGCTTGAGTTGCTCTATACGCAGGGCGGACCCGAATCGATCCAGGCGGTGATTTCGGGCAGTATGGACCTGGCGATCGGCGTCGGGGTATCGGCCGCGCTCGCAACTTTCGCCAAGGGCGCGCCGGTGAGGATCATCGGCAGCGAAATGATCGGCTCGCCGGACCTCTATTGGTACGTCAAACCGGATTCGCCCATCGGTAAAATCGACGACTTCGCCGACAAAACCGTTGGCTACTCCCAAAATGGCACATCGAGCCACGCGGCTCTGCTCGAACTCTTGCGCCAGTATAACATTGCTGCCAAGCCGACCGCGGTCGGCGGTATGAGCGCCACGCTGCCGCAATTGATGTCCGGGCAAATCGACGTCGGCTGGGCTGCGGCGCCCTTTGGTCTTGATTTTGTCGAAAGCGGCAAAATCCGGATTGTGGCACGCGGCACGGATGTCGCGGCGTTGCGCGGGCGCACGGTGCGCGTCAATGTTGCAGGACTGCCCGCGCTTGCCCGAATGGACATGATGCAGCGCTTCATGCGCGCATATCGCGAAACCGTGGCCTGGATGTATGCCGACCCCGCTGCCCTTAAGCACTATGCCGATTATTCGGGCCTGCCGGATACGATCGTACGGCAGGTGCGCGACTTCATTCCGAAGGCGACGATGGCGCCTGAAAAGATCGCAGGCATGGACCAAATCGTTGCCGACGCGGTGAAACTGAAGTTTCTTTCGGCGCCGCTAAGCGCAGACCAGGAGCGCGAACTGGTCCAAATTCCGGCGGCGCAGTAGCCGGGCTCCGGCAGTTTGTCATCACCGGGCACAGGCGCCGCTGGTCCTTGCGATCGCGCGATTGCACACTCTAAATCGCGCGCTTTTGGGAGACTTTTGCCATGGCCCCGGCACTTGCTTTCAGGCCTTTCCGCCGCCGGGCAATTTGGGTAAAGATTACAGAAGTTTAGTTCGGCGGCCCGTGGCCGCACGGGCCGGTCGCCCGCCGTGGATGTCAAGGACCCACATTCATGTACATCATTTTCATGGTTGGGCGGATCGCGTTCGTGATCATCTTCCTCGTGGCTGGCGCGCTTCAACTGGTGGATGTGAGCGCAACGGCGCAATTGATCGAAGCCAAGGTTGCCATTCCACCGGCGCTTATGCCGTACGCCGCCAATGTACAGGCGACGCTCGGTCTGGCGCCCTATCAGTTGCTTGCCGTCGTATCATCGATTGTCGAGATCGTGTTTGCGCTGTTCATTTTGTTCAACGTGGGAACACGGTTTTCGGCGTTCGTACTGCTCATCTTCGTCGCCGCGGTGACGTATTACATGCATGACTTCTGGAACATGGCGGGTGATGCGCGTATCGCCAACCTCACGATGGCCATGAAAAATCTGTCCATGATGGGCGGCCTGCTGATCTTGATTGCGGTTGGTGACTGGCGGCCGGATGATGGCGCCGAACTCGAAGAGGACGAATTAGCGCGCTGATGCGAAGCCGGGTCGGCCGCGCGGCAGTGCGCGTGGGTTCGTCAGACTCAATGAACGGTGAAATGAGAAAAGCGATGGGAGAATGCCAATGCCCGAGGTAGTTGTGTACGTCGTTGCAGGTCGCACGGTTGATCAGAAGCGCGGGCTCGTCAAAGATATCACCAGTGCGCTGGTGAAAAACTACGGCGTGCCAGTGGAAGCCGTTGTCGTCACGGTGGTGGAATCGGCGAAGGGAGATAAGGCCAAGGGCGGCGTATTGTTTAGCGATATGCCGGCTCCACCGGCCGCCAAGGCTTCGTGAGCGTGCCCGGCATTTTTGTGAGTGATGCCGCGATCTAGAACCGGTTCGCCGATGCGAACTGGTAGATCCCGCGGCAAGGTTTGCATGGCTGCCGCTCGCTTGCGTGCGCAGTCGCCGGCGCGGCGTTCAACTCGATGCAGCAGGCGCGTCTTGTCGCAGCGGCACCGGCGCTCGCGAGCGCGACCGTGGCGCTCAACACATCGTCGAACGACGTCGGGCAGGCGATCGGCTCCGCGCCCGATGGTACGCTCTATGACGCGGGCACGCGCATCGGCATGGGATATGTCGCGACGGCGTTCATGCTCGCGGCGTTGTGCACGCTCTTGCTCACGCGCGCCAAACGATAGCCGTGCCCGCGCATACTTTTCCCTGTTGGCTCCTTTGGCCGTTTGCTTTTTTGCGCTGGATCAAGGCGTAGTCGTCAGCTTGGCAAAAGATTAAGCGTTACTTTGGCGCGACGCGGGCGCGGGAGCATATGGATGATAAAAATCGCCGTGATTGTCTGGATGGTTCTGGGAACCGTGTTTGCGGGTTCGGCGGTGATGACGGTCCTGATTGTTCCCGAATTCGCTGACCAGGCGATGCGCTATATCCCAATGGCCGGCGTCGGCGGCTTTGCCGCGGCAATTCCGTTTGCGCTCTTTCTGGGCTGGCGATTGAACCGCGTCACCGCGCGGCACGGTCGATGAAAAGGACTGCCAGAGGCATGACATTTGCCACCGACCTCACGAATCCAACCTGCGCGGCGCTCACGGCGGCGGCGCTGGCATTGGGGACGTTGGTCAGCCAGGCGCAGGAAAGTGGCGATGCCGGGCGCGGGCTGGCCTTTGCGCAGCTTACGTGCGCGAGTTGTCATGCCGTTCGCGGCAACGTCGGCCCGCCTAATTCCGCAGCGCCGGGATTTTCCGAAATCGCGGCGGTGCCCGGCATGACCGCGATCGCGTTGAACGCGGCTTTGCAGACGTCGCACAAGACCATGCCGAATCTCATCATTGCACCCGGCGATCGCGCCGACGTGGTGGCCTATATCCTGAGTCTGCGGAGAAAGTAGACGCCGGCGCGGTTGCGCCGCACCTGGGCGCTCAGGTCCGCTGCGCCAGCGTCAGTAGCGCGGCGGTGCGCCGGCGTACGGATTTTTCGACCTGCGCAACGTAGTGCGCGCGTTTGAGCGCCACCGACAGGCGACCGGAAATGTCGAGCGCGATCACCTGGGCGGTCACGGTCACGTCGGTTTCACGGGGATCCTCGCCGCTGGCGTCGAGCACGTATTCGGTGCAGGCGCGAAAGCCGTTGGCGGCGCTTTCGAGCACGAGCCGGCGAGGCGGCTCGGCGGCGACCACGTGGTAGGTCATGTCGACAACATCGGTATCCGGCACCGCGCGCGTTTCGATCTTGGCGCCGGGGGCGAGCACGCCGTCGGGGGCGATGCGGCCTTCGGCGAGGTCGGGCAGCACCTGCGGCCAGCGCGGGGCATCGGTCAACGCCGCCCACACCGCCTCGCGCGGGGCGGCGACGGCCAGCGTGATGGTTGTTTCGATCGGCCCGAACACCGGCCAATCCTAGGCCAGAATTGCGGCAGCGACAGGCTCGCGATGTCGCGCCCGGCAGCGCTCACATTCCGGTCATTCGCCTTTTAGAGTCTGATCCGTTTAGATTGAAGCGTATCCGGCGTTTCTGAAGTAGTTGGCACATTCCTGTGGCGTGAAGGTTTGCAGGAGTGTGCCGATGCGCCTCCAGGTGGCTTCGACGGTGCGCTCGGCCGCTTTGCGCAGCAGCGTCTTGAGCTTTGCAAAGACCTGCTCGATGGGATTGAGATCGGGACTATAGGCCGGCAGGAAGAAGAGCTTACCGCCGGCGGAGCGGATGGCGCGCCGGACTGCTTTGCCCTTGTGGCTGCCGAGATTGTCGATGATGACGATCTCGCCTGGCTTGAGGGTGGGGACGAGAACCTGCTCGACATAGGCGAGGAAGCTTTCGCCGTTGATCGGGCCATCGATGACGCAGGGCGCATCGATGCGGTCGCAGCGCAGCGCCGCCACGAACGTCAGTGTCTTCCAGTGGCCGTGCGGCACCTTGGCGAGCAGACGCTGGC
>JBGPOB010000107.1:0-11139 GCA_041487815.1 Xanthobacteraceae bacterium
AAATCGTTGATGTAGCCGTTGCCGCCCAGGCACTGGATCGCCTCCAGCGCCATCCAGGTGGCGCGCTCGGCGGCATAGAGGATGGCGCCGGCGGCGTCCTCGCGCGTGGTGCGGCCCTCGTCGCAGGCGCGCGCCACCGCGTACACGTAGGACTTGGCCGCGTTCATGGTCACATACATGTCGGCGAGCTTGGCCTGGATCATTTGAAATTGGCCGATCGGCTGGCCAAACTGCTGGCGGTCGTGAACATAGGGGATCACCACGTCCATGCAGGCCTGCATGATGCCGAGCGGGCCCGCCGCGAGCACGACGCGTTCGTAGTCGAGACCTGACATCAGGATGTTGACGCCGTTGCCGACCGCGCCGAGCACATTTTCCTCCGGCACCTCGCAGTCGGTGAATACCAGTTCGCTGGTGTCCGAGCCGCGCATGCCGAGCTTGTCGAGCTTTTGCGCGGTCGAAAATCCCGAAAATACTTTTTCGACGATAAAGGCGGTGATGCCGCGCGCGCCGGCGGTGCGGTCGGTCTTGGCGTAGACAACGATCGTGTCGGCGACGGGACCGTTGGTGATCCACATTTTCGACCCGTTGAGAATGTAGCTGTCGCCGCGCTTGTCGGCGCGGGTGCGCATGGAAACGACATCGGAACCGGCCGAGGGTTCGGACATCGCAAGCGCACCGACGTGCTCGCCGGAAATCAGCTTCGGCAAGTAACGCTTTTTTTGCGCCGCGGTGCCATTGCGGCGAACCTGGTTCACGCACAGGTTCGAGTGCGCGCCGTAGGATAGTCCGACCGCGGCCGATGCTCGCGATACTTCCTCCATTGCCACGCAATGCGCGAGATAGCCGAGACCGGCGCCGCCGAGTTCCTCCTCGACCGTGATGCCAAGCAGCCCGAGTTTGCCCATTTCGGGCCACAGCTCGCGCGGAAACACATTCGACCGGTCGATATCGTCGGCGCGCGGCGCGATGTGGTCCTGCGCGAACGAGCTCACGCTGTCGCGCAACTGGTCGATGTCCTCGCCCAGTCCAAAATTGAAGCCGCTCCAGGCGTTCGGAATCATCGCCCCCTCCCCGATCGCGTCGCGGCCTTGTCCCGCGGCGTCATTCTATGGATGCGAACGCCGCTTGTCAGCCGCGCGTCAGCGCGCGGCCACGCCTGCGGGCGCGGCGGCAGGCGTTGCCAACCTTGCCTCGCGGGCAATTAAGGCGTCGACTTCCGATGCCACCAGCGGCTTCGAAAACAGGTGGCCTTGCATTTCATCGCAACCCGCCAGCCGCAACAGGATTCGCTGCTCTTCGGTTTCGACGCCTTCGGCCAGAACAACCAGATTAAGCGCGCGACCGAGCGCGATGATGGCCTGGACAATGACGCCGGCGCTTTCGGACTGACCCAGCGGCGCCACAAAGCTCATGTCGATCTTGAGCTTGTCGATCGGAAATCGCTGCAAATAGCGCAGGCTCGAATAGCCCGATCCGAAATCGTCGAGCGCAATTTTGACACCGAGCGCGCGCAACCGTGCGAGGCGTTTGATGGCATTTTCCGGATCATCGATCAGCACGCCCTCGGTGATCTCCAGCACAACGCGGCCCGGCGCCATGCTGGTGTGCTTTAGAATCGAGCCGACCAGATCGACCAACCGCGGATCGCGAACCTGCAGCGGCGACAAGTTGATCGAGATGAACAAGTTCTTCCAGCGCGCGGCATTGGCGATCGCCCGGCGCAGCACAAACTCGCCGAGCTGCGGCATCAAGCCGGCCTGCTCCGCGATCGGCACAAAGACTTCCGGGGGAATCTCGCCGCGCGTGCGGTGGCGCCACCGCAGCAGCGCCTCCACGCCGAGCACGCGCTGCGTGCCGGCGGCGACGATCGGTTGATAGTGCACTTCCAGCGCATCCTCCGCTATGGCGTTGCGGAGCGCGCGCATGATGAAACGCCGATCGTGAAACTCCTGCTCGATCGCAAGGTCAAAACCGACGACGGTGCCGCGGCCGCGCCGCTTTGCCGCACGCAACGCGAGATCGGCGCGCCGCACAATTTCATCACGGCTGTCGCCATCGCGCGGCGCTAACGCGAGGCCAACGCACGCACCGATCTGCACGACCTGATTACCGACGCTGAAAGGATCGGAGAGACGATTCATCGCGGTGCTGGCGACATCGGCCGCGGCCACTGGATCGTCAACTGTCATGACAATCGCAAATTCGTCGCCGCCAATGCGTCCCACCATGGCAGCGGGCGGTGTTACCTCGCGCAGTCGCATCGCTGCCGAAATCAGCAGCTGGTCGCCGACGCGATATCCAAAGCTGTCGTTGATTTCGGTAAAGCCATCGAGATTGACGGTTGCGAACAGCACGATATCGTCGGGCGCGCGCGCCGCCAGTGCCCGGTCGAGGACTTCAAGAATCCGCCCTCTGCCGGCTATGCGGGTCAGCGGGTCGGCATCAGAGGGCGCGGCGACATCGCGCCAACTCTGCGCCTCTCGACGCAGCAGCTGAATCGCCATGACCGCGAAAGCAATAAAGCACGCCGCAACGATCGCGAGCAACGGCGCCAGTCGCCGTGCGGCGTCGAAGACCGGGCGGTCCGGCGCCCAGCTCAGCCAGCCGATGATGCGACCGTGACGATCATTGAGCGCGAGCGATGCCCGCGCACCGCCGACCGCCGCCGCATCGACGGACAGGCCTTCGGCCCCGGCAACACGTCCGATATCGGCAAGCACGTGCGCATGAAAAGGCGTAACCGTCACGAGGGCGACGGATGGCGCGCCCGTTTCGTCCCGATGGATGCGCGCAACTGTCCCGATGGCAGGCGTCGCGTCGATTAGCACGAAGTCCGTGAGCGTCTCTCTGCCTTCCTGGCCGGAGGGTGCGGTTTTTATCGGCGGCGATCCGAGCAATTCTCCGGCCAGACGCACGATCGCAGCGGGCGCCGGCGTACTGTCGGGAAAGACGGCAAAAAGCCGGCCGTCGGCGTCGAGAACGAAAGCCTTGTTATATCTCGCCCGCAAAGCTGGCGGCGGAACCAGCGTGCGGGCAAGATCGGATGCATTGGCGAAGTCCGGCCGTGAGCCCAGATTTTCCGCCAAGCTGGCCGCCAGCTCATTGCCCGAGATACGAACCTGCTCGATTCCTGCGACCAATTGCTGCCGCTGCGAAATCAGATCACGATCGTCGAGTTCGCGGAGGATAAAGTAACCCACGGCGGCGCACACCACCGCGACGCCGGCAACCGCAATCGCCAGCGCCGGCAGCGCCCGCGCAACGTTTCGTCGAACACCTGTGTCGGCTGACGCACGGCGACCGCCCGTGCGCGGATCACGCGGCCGGCCGTCCGGTGTCGAACGTTCATTCGCGGCCGCCGATGACATGCAGAGACCCGTCGCGATGGTAATAATCGATCGTATTGAATAGTGGTAGGGAGCGGCGGTTAAGACAGCTTCAGTGAACGGGGTTAAGCGGGCATTAACCGAAATTTTTAGATTTGGCTTAGTTTTCCCGCTGGTGTGGCCGGCATCATTTCAAGCCGAACCAGATTGTGGCGATGCCAAGAAAAGAAAAAAAGCCGACCACATCGGTCACAGTCGTCACGAACACGCCTGACGACACCGCCGGATCGGCACGAAAACGTTCAAGCACCAACGGAATCAGGATGCCGCCGAGCGCCGCAGCCACGAGATTGCAGATCATCGCCAGGCCGATGACAATGCCGAGGTCGGGCACCCGGAACCAGGCATACGCCGCGACGCCGGTAATGACCGCAAACGCAACGCCGTTCAGCAGACCGACCAGCAGCTCACGCAAGATGACGCGACGTACATTTACGCTGCCGAGATCGCGCGTCGCGAGCGCGCGCACCGCCACGGTCATGGTCTGGGTCGCCGCGTTGCCGCCCTGGCTCGCGACAATGGGCGCCAGCACTGCCAGCGCCACCATCTTCTGCAACTCGCCTTCAAACAGGCCAAGCACGGACGAGGCCAGAAACGCCGTGGCGAGGTTCACAACCAGCCAGTTGAAGCGTCCGCGCGCAATGTTCCAGACCGAGTCGGACAATTGCTCGTCGTGCGCGACGCCGCCGAGCGCCTTGATGTCGCGTTCGGCCTCCTCTTCGATCACGTCGACAACATCATCGAACGTGATCACGCCGACCAGGCGGTCCTCCGTGTCAATCACCGGCGCGGCAACAAGGTTGTAGCGCTCGAACATGCGCGCGACTTCCTCCTGATCGTCGCTCGCACGGACCCGCCGGCGATCCGGGTCCATCAATTCTGATACCGATATCGGTCGTTTCGTTCGCAGCAGCCGGTCGAGCGCGACAGCCCCGAGCAGCCGGCGGTTCGTGTCGACGACATAAAGTTCGAAGAACCGCTCGGGCAACTCGGCCGTTTCGCGCATGTAGTCGATGGCGTGGCCAACGGTCCATGCCGGCGGCACCGCGATGAATTCGTCCTGCATGCGCCGGCCGGCGGAGGACTCGGGGTAGTCGAGACTGCGGGCCAGCGCGATCCGCTCGGACGCGGGCAACTGCTGGAGAATTTCAGCCTGCTCGTCCTTGGGAAGGTCCTCGAGAATCCAGACCGCATCGTCGGAATCGAGTTCCCGAACGCCCTTGGCGACGGTCTCCGTCGGCAGCTCATCGAGGATTTCCTCGCGTACGGCGTCGTCGACTTCGGTCAGGACGGTGAAGTCGAAGTCGGCGCCCATCAGCTTGATCAGGCGCGGACGGTGTTCCGGATCGAGCGCCTCGATCAGATCGCCGCTGTCGGCCTCGTGCAATTCGGCGACGAGGTGCCGGAGCGATGCCGCGTCTGCCGCGTCGATGGCCGCAACCACGCGCTCGACATATTCTGGCGCGACGGCGCCGGCGGGATCGCGCAGCGGCAGCGCCGATGGATTGGTCGGATTATTCGCGTCGCGCGTGCCGAGCATGCAAAATATCCCGCCTCACCCCGTGGAACCATGGTGTTGCAGGCCGTGTCAATTATGCTCAGCCCGTTCGTCTTCCAGCGCCCTAATTTCTTCGGCGCGGTGATTCTACGGCTTTTACGCTTGGCTCCGAGTCGTGGCAAACGCACGGCGGCGAGGCATGGGCGTTGCGATCCCAATTCCGGGCGCGGATCGTAATCGCGTGCCGATGCGCAAGCACGGCGGCAGCTGATCGCGGGCTTAAGTTTGATGCATCACTGGTGCGGCCGAGAGGAGGCTGCCCACAAATTTGCAACGTATTGAACAAGCGATAGAATTTCGAAACAGATTTGGCGTTTGTGTAGCGCGTTGCGTAGCATTAGGCGGCGTGAGCGCCAATCAGCTCCTTCAACAAGCTTTCAATCTAACGTCAATTTTCAGAAGCCGTGACTTTCATAGCTTGCATGACGCGGCCCTTGAACGTCGCCGATGAAGCTCTAAACGGAAGCTCAGTCTGCAATTTGGCGAACAACCTTTTTCCACCACAAGGCGGTCTTCGCCAAAGCGCACTTTAGCGAATGGCTCTCCGAGATTGAAAGCCGTATTGCCGCAATCCGTGCGGCTCGCAAAGGCGAAGGACAGCAAGTCCGCCTCCTTTTAATCGCGGCGAAGCTGGCGACGTTGCCAAAAAAAAGACCCCGGCCAACTGGGGGGCCGAGGGACCGGGGCTAGCTGACACTCGGATACATCGTTTCCGACAAAGATACCCGAGCGCCACCGCAGATGCTGACATTTGATACACCATTGAGATGGCGCCCAAGACGCATCAACATCCATTAAATAATAGAAAACCAAAGTCATCATGCAACATTGATGTAGGTCAACACTGTTCGGCTAGAGCGGGCAGAGTGTACAAGTATTAGCGGCTATGGCTCTATGATTGAGAAGGTGCTCGATGATTGAGAAAAAGTCGCCAACTGAAAGTGCCTCGGCGATTATTCGACCGACGCTCCAAGTCAAAGTCGGAACGGTGATCCTTCGGCCGTTCGTCAATGACGATTTCAATATGGATAGGATGGCATAGGCCTCATTGAGGCAAATCAGGCTTTCTCAAAAGGGCCAGTACCAAGTGTGGTTGACTGGAGAAAGTAGCGATGTCCAACTTAAATTTTGCTGCCGAAAAGCTTGGTCGGGCGCTCTATCATCTAGTTGGCACTGGAACGCACCAAAAGCGACTGCACTTCGCATTCACAAGTTTTCGTCCTCTTCAGCTTGATGACTTTAACTCTCATCCAAAACTAAAGAAGAGCTACGAAGATATTATGCGTCGTCTAATGGTTGTGAAGGACGACCAAAAAGACGATGTGCCCACCAAGCTGGAAAAAATGACTAACGAAGAGGCGGTAGAACTCACCGAAATGCTCGTTGATTTGTACGTGCTGACCGAAGCAGCGCGCTGCATAGAAAAATCAAAACCGGCCACCGGCAATTTCGGAAAAGACCAATGAGGGTCGAAACAGGCCAGCCCCCGCCTTTAGGAACAAATCAGAAGGTTGCAACATTTCCTGAACCTTGTAGGCGGCGCGACAGGCCGCGATCATAGACCCTACTCGGCTCGTAAAGGCATCTCAATAGATGCGCGCGCTGAGTACCAGAAACTCTATGGGCAGGGCTGGGAAGCGTTGTTCTTGGCGCCCGCTGGTGCCTCCCACGTCGAAGCCAAGGCGGATCAAAAGAGTTCATTGTGCAATTTGTTATTTTAGTCGCCGCTCGATCAATGTCTGAACCCATTCCTCAATCCGAGCGGGAGGCATTCTGTAGCCCCCGCGAACATCAGTAGCAGTCCGATAGATTTTGCTATGATGTAATGATGTGGGAATGGCGCAGACACTCGCGTATCGTCGAACCTAACCCGAGCGCCGCCAGACTTGGTTCCGAGGTTATTGCAGTCTCCGATACCATTCGGCGCGCGCTTCCTGAGCCGCGTCAGGCGCTTCCGGAATTCATCGTCGCCGTTGATGTCGAAACAACCGGCCTTCATTCCACTGATCGCGTGGTCAGTTTAGGTGCAGTCTGGTTTGCAACACGCAACCTGCTCGAACCGGCGTTCCCCATCAGCTTCATCCACCTGATTTTCGATCCGGGCCGAAAGAGCCATCCGCAAGCGGAAACGGTGCACGGCTATAGTGATTGGGTACTGCGCCATCAGGACCCCTTTTCGACCTACGCAATGCGTATCCGCGATTTTCTGCACGCCGGGAATGTGGTCATCGCCCATAACGCCGCATTTGACCTGCCCTTCATCAACCGCGAACTCACGCACGCAGGTCTATCGCCGATTGACCGGCCGAAGTTCTGCACGATGGAAGGTTATCGAGCTGCGGACCTAGGCGGCAGCGCATCACTCAACTCGGTTTGCGCTCAATTCGGCCTGAAACGCCAAGGCAGAACGCACGGCGCGCTGGAAGACGCTTGGCTGGCGATGATGGTCTACCTATGGCTTCACGACTTCCAACATTGCAGGCCGTTTGCCGAACTCGACGGCCTCGCCAGTGCGTTCAATCTGCGCTCTTCGCCACCGGTCCCAGCCGGACCACTCCCCCGTCGCCAGCACCGCTCCTAGTCAAACTATAAACATCGATTAGTAGGTGCTGTCCTAAATCCGGCCTCAGTGTCCTACGGCCCGTACTCATAAATCGAGTTGGTCGGCAGCCGCTGGTGAAAGTCTGCTTTGCGGCGCTTTCGGGAGCCGCCCACGTCCTGACCGTCGCGTAACTACGTCATCGCGAAGGATCGAACAAACGCGCCGCCACACCTGCCGCATATCAATAGCAAACGCCAACCAACAGTAGGCCCCGACCCCAATACATCGTCAGCTTGTGGCGAGGACGAATGGACGTGTGAGCAGCCACTCGCGATGTTTCACGCGAGCAACAGCAGGCGATACAGGGCCGCTGTTGAACCGTTCTTCCCACTCAATCTGATAGAGCAGTTTGTACGTCTCGCGACGTCCGCAGGAATGCGTTTGCGCGCGACGAAACTACCGCTCTTGATGGGGCTGAGCTTGGTTGCTACACGGGCCATGTGTAGCGATCAGTGTACATCACTGCCTGTAAAAGGCTAGTTTTTTCAATAAGGTATTGAAAACACTTCCTTCGAGTCCTCACTGGTGCGGCCGAGAGGACTCGAACCTCCACGGGTTGCCCCGCTAGCACCTCAAGCTAGTGCGTCTACCAATTCCGCCACGGCCGCAGTGGGGTGAATACCCGCCGAAATCAAGGGCAGGCGCGGCATGTAACAAATCGTAGCCGAGGCCACAAGGCGGAAGCGGCCGAAACCGCTGGCTTCGAAATCCGGGCCGCCTGGCGCCGTTGCACCGCGCCGCGAGTTATCGCAGGTCGGGCGGGCGCGGCAGCATCTCCTTGACCTCAACCGCGATCTTGTTGCCGTTGATCTGCACGGCGCCGCTGGCGACTGGAAAGTCATTGGCAAAGATCTTGACCTCGTCGTTGGCAAGCCCCTCAAGCTCGATGATGGCGCCGCGGCCGAGCTTCAGCACCTGATGCACGGGCATCGATGCGGTCCCGAGCACCACGGTAATTTCGAGGGGGACATCTTGAATATGCGCCATGACGATTCCACCGCTATATATGTCTCTGGCGCATGATCCGGCGAAGCGGCTTCGGTTCGCCGACCTGCCTGCGCGAAGCCGGGGCTTCGCTCCAGCGAAGGCAGGTAAGGTCATGCGCCAAGTTAAGTAGTTAGCGCGCGATCGGACGCAAAACCGGTATCCACTTTTGTTGATCGCGCACTAGACCTCACCATGGGATGGTTACCAGGTGGTTAATATCGAGGATCGGGGTGCGAGTTTGCTGGTTTCCGCCGGCGCGCCTCCCGCCGAATGGCGGGTGAGCGACGGGCTCGTCGCCTACGACGATGCACTCGCGGAAATGGACCGGCGCGCCGCTGGCATTGCCGAGGGCCGGGCACCGGAACTCGTCTGGTTGCTGGCGCACCCGCCGCTCTATACGGCCGGGACCAGCGCGCGCGACGATGCGCTGATCGAAGCGCGTTTTCCGGTGCATCGCGTCGGACGCGGCGGCCAGTTTACCTATCACGGTCCCGGCCAGCGGGTCGCCTACGTCATGCTCGATCTCAAGCGCCGCCAGCCGGATGTGCGCCGGTTCGTCGCCACGCTGGAGGAATGGATCATCCGCACGCTGGCAACGTTCGACGTGCGCGGCGAGCGGCGACCGGATCGGATCGGCGTCTGGGTGCGGCGACCGGATAAGGGCGCCGGCCATGAGGACAAGATCGCGGCCGTGGGCGTACGAATTAGGCGCTGGGTCACGATGCATGGGCTCGCGCTCAATGTTGCGCCGGACCTTGAGCATTTTTCGGGGATCGTGCCGTGCGGCGTAGCCGACGAGCGCTATGGCGTTACCAGCCTGGCCGATCTTGGCCACCCGGTGACGCTGCCGATGGTGGATGCGGCACTGCGGCGCGAGTTCGAAACGCTGCTTGGCGCCGTTGTCGCGGAGCGATAAGCGACTAGTGTCTCGAATCCGAAGTTCGCTTTGTCTTGCAGCACCCTCGTGAGCAAACTTCGGATTCAAAGAGACACTAGCAACTATAGGTTTCTAGTGTGGTTTTGGTTCAGAAGTTCCCTTGATGGAATAGCGGCGACAATAAAGGGAACTTCTGAACCACCACACTAGATCGTCCTCAGCGTTGCAAAATGTGCACCGGCCGGTCGCAACGCCAGATCATCCTCACGCGCGTTCGTGACCGCGACGTCGTCGACGCGCGCACCGGGCGGGCCGCGGCGGCAGGCCTCGATCACCGCCGCAACGAGATCCGGCGGCCCGGCCAACACCGCTTCGACCGTGCCTTCACGCCGGTTCCGCACCCACCCCGCGAGGTCATGCCGCGAAGCCTCATCCTCGACAAAGGCGCGGAAGCCGACGCCCTGCACGCGGCCATGCACGACAATCCGGCGTATCGCCCTGGCGTTCATTGAAGGGACTCGGATGGTAACGCAGGCGCCGCATTTGCGCGCGTGCCGGACCAGCGCGCAATTTCCTCGATGTATTGCGCCGGCAACTTCCAGTCGCGCGCCGCCGAAAGAACCGTCGCGACATAGCCGGGCTTTTGTCGTCCGGCCGTCCGCGACCGCGTCACGTAAACTAGCGACGGGACGCGCCTACCGTCCCGGGAAACGACGACCTTGTCGCGCGCGTAAAGGCCGCTTGCCAGGTTTTCATAGATGTTCAGTGCGGCGACATCGCGCGGTATCAGCCGCCACAATACCCCGTGCACCGTCGCGCCGGGCCACCGCACAATCGAAGCGTAGCCCTCGGTCGTGATGATAAATCGAAAATCGTGAAGTGATGCGATGCCGACCGGCTGCGCCTGCCTAGATCGCGCGCGTATCATGTCGCGGTGCATGTTGGAGCCGTACGCGAAATACCAGATCATGGCGCCTCACGCCCGCATGCGAATGCCTTGGCCCTCACGTCGACCGCTACGCGAACTCAAGAATGACGGCGTCGACCGCGATGCTGTCGCCAGGTTTGACAAAAATCGCTTTGACCACGCCGTCGCGCTCCGCGCGCAGCACGTTTTCCATTTTCATGGCTTCAACGACCGCCAGCGTCTCACCCGACTTGACTTCCTGGCCCTCCGCCACCGCGACCGAGCGAACGAGGCCCGGCATCGGGCAGAGGATTTTCTTGCCGGCTCCGGAATTGGCCCTTGCCGGCATTAGCCGCGCCGCGTTGGCTTCGCGCGCGGTGTAGACAAACGCCGTCACCTCGGTGCCGTGATGCGCCAGCCGGAAGCCGTTGGCGATCGGACGCACCTGCACCGCGCGCGCTACGCTGTCGACGGTCCCGAACCAGACCGGCTGGCCCGGCCGCCAGGCCGAAACCACCGTCGTCGGAGCGCTTTCGCCGGCGTGATCGATAAACTTTACGACAAGCACGTCGTGTTCGCGCACGATCGTCAACGCGACTTCGGCGTCATCCAGTTTGACCATGCGCCGATGTTCGCGGGTCACGCTGCGCCCCATCATCTGCCCGGAAATACGGCGCTTGCGTTCACCCAGCACGTGATCGACCGCCGCAGCAACTGCCGCCAGGACACGGGCGCGATCCACCGTGGGCGCGCTCTGCCGAAAGCCGTCAGGGAACTCTTCCGTGATGAATGCCGTCGACAGTTTGCCGGCGCGCCAGC
>JBGPOB010000108.1:0-11098 GCA_041487815.1 Xanthobacteraceae bacterium
ACCTGATCTGGCCGATCTTTATCGTCGAAGGCGCGCGCGCGCGGGTCCCGATTGCGTCCATGCCCGGCGTCGAGCGGTTGACGATCGACGAAGCCATGCGCGACGCCGTGCGGGCGGCGGAACTTGAAATCCCCTGCATCGCGCTTTTCCCCTACACCGATCCCGCGCTGCGCGACGCCGATGGCTCCGAGGCGCTCAATCCCGACAACCTCGTCTGCCGCGCGTTGCGCGCCATCAAGAAGGAAGCGCCGCAGATCGGGCTATTGTGCGACGTGGCGCTCGATCCTTACACCAGTCACGGCCACGACGGGCTTTTGCGCAACGGCGAGGTCCTCAACGACGAGACCGTCGAGGTTCTTGTCAAGCAGGCGCTGGTGGAGGCGGAAGCCGGCTGCGACATCATCGCGCCCTCCGACATGATGGACGGCCGTGTCGGCGCCATCCGGCGCGCGCTCGACGCCGCCGGCCGCAGCGACGTGCAGATCATGGCCTATGCGGCGAAATATGCCTCCGCCTTCTACGGCCCGTTCCGCGACGCGGTCGGCTCCGCGGCAACGCTTTCCGGCGACAAGCGCACCTATCAGATGGACCCGGGCAATTCGGACGAGGCCTTGCGCGAAGTCGAACTCGACCTTGCCGAAGGCGCCGACATGGTGATGGTCAAGCCCGGAATGCCCTACCTCGACATCGTGCGACGCGTGAAGGATGCGTTCGGCGTTCCGACCTTCGCCTATCAGGTCTCCGGCGAGTATTCGATGCTGATGGCGGCCGCGCGCAACGGCTGGCTCGACGAGGACAAGGTCATGATGGAAAGCCTGATTGCGTTCAAGCGCGCGGGCGCCGACGGCGTCCTGACCTATTTTGCGCCGCGGGTGGCCGAGAAGCTGAAAAAATCCGCCTGAGCTCGATTTCGCCCGTCCCATCCGCGTCGCGTAGCGAAGCAACCAGGAGGGGTCCGCGGCGCCGCTTGGCATTGTCATTGCGAGCGACCCGTCTACGCCAAGGCTTCGACGGGCTTGGTGCGTGCCCACCGAAGCCCGCAGGGCGTAGGTGGGAGCGAAGCAATCTCGACATTGCGCACGAGATTGCTTCGTCGCTGCGCTCCTCGCAATGACAACGCCGCAAAGCGCCGTCCTCACAGCTCATCGATGCATCGTTGCAGCGCGTCGACCAGGTGGCGGCTGCGCTTGAGGTGCTTGGCCTCGGCGGCGAGGATGCGCTGAAACCCGCGTTTCTTCAGCGCCAGGATGTTGATTCCGTCCTGCGGCTCGAGGCCCGCCGAATCGCAAACAATATCGATCAGCCGTTCGAGCGCATGCAGCCGGCCGAGCAGGTAGTCGTTCTCGCGGTAGCCGCGCGACAGGAACGCCGCGAAGTGGCCGAAGCCGACGCCTTTCAGACTGGTCGAGCCGCCAAAGCCCTTCAGGACATGCGCGTCGGTCGGGCTGATGCGATCAACCAAAATCTGGTTGAATTCGCCGCTCTCGTGCGCCGCCATCAGCGGAAAGGTCAGAACATCCCAGAATGGAAAACCCAGATAGTTGACCATGGTCTCGCGCCGCGCCTCATGGTGCCACTCGCCGGGAGCGAGGTTGGCAAGCATTTCGTCGAGATCGCGTGTGGAAGTATTGAGACCGATCTGGGCGGCAAGCTGATCGACCAGCCGGTCGATGCTTTCGCCGTGGGCGGTGACGAAGGCCGCGGCATAGTCGGCAAGTTTTTTTACTTCAGCGACCGAGGGCGGCGCCGCGAAAATTCTCTGCGCCAGATCGCCCGTTGCCGGACTGAACCCGGGCATCGTTTGCCGGCCGCGGATTTCCTCGAGTTTGGCGTAGAGCTTACGCTTAAAGCGGTCCACGACCCGCGGATCGAGGCCGAGGTAGACTTTCGAATCGAGCATGCCATAGAGCCGGTTTTGACCCTCGATCAGAAAATGCAGCCGCCGCTCACGATATTTGACGTCGAACGCCAGCAGCAGCTCGACCCATCGCGGCAGCCGCGCGCCCGAGGTCTGCATCGACAGCGCTTCGCTTTCATCGGCATTGTAGACCAGCGAGCGGCTCACGGCCCAGGCTTCGACAATCGCGGCGATGGCGCGCGCAAACGGCGATTTGGGCGGAACGTCGCGCAGCGCCACCACGAGGTCGGTGATGAACTCGCGCACCGAGGCGAGCTTGAGGCGCGTGTAACTTTCGTAGGCGAAGCCCGCGCTCTTCACGACCTGTGCGTTGACCCGCTCGCGCCAGTCACGCACCATCGCCTCGGAAACCGGCCGATCGAGCGGCGCATCGATGGTCGCCGCAACCAGCGCGCTGATATGCGGACGTGCGCTGTCGACGACGGCCTTGATACGGGCAACCTGATCGTTGAATTCCGCGACCCAGCTCAGCTCGTCCGTCACCGGCTGCGTACGCGGGATGTCGGACATCGCACCACGCAGGGTCGAGAAGAAGCCCGGTATCTCGCCGCGCGACATCGACGCCAGCGGCATCGGGTCGGGATCGATGTAGACCAGCCGGCGATCGACCTGGCGGAACGCCGGTCTGCCGCGGATCGCCGAGATGGCCTCCCGGAACGGGCGGTTGTTGAGCACCGAGCCATCGATGAACGACGCCGTCGTCGGGTCGACGTCCGCCATCCGGTAGCTGTCGAAATTCTTGGCGATGAAGTCCTCGCGCATCGGCCAGTTCGACATCCGGCGCGCCACCAGCTTATCCATCTCCACGATGCGGGCGGTCGGAAACGCTCCTGGAAACGACGACGTCGCGCGCGAGGCGAATGCCAGCGCCGGCGCGTTGTCGAGCACGAAATCGCTCTCAACCGTGCCGTCGGATGTCCGATGATAGTGGAATTTCAGGACGTGATGATGCTCGACCTCGTGGATCATCGGCGGATCGTGGATCTGCACGAGCTGGTAATAGCCGTAATAGTCGGTCAACGTCACGAACAGGTCGAGCGATTGCCCCGACGGGATGAGCGAAGAGCGCGGCGTCAGCGGCGCGCCCATCGAGGTCGCCGCGTCGAACATGAGACCGTCCATCGTGCCGCCGTCGAGCGGCGGCTTGAACCAGCGCGAGCGCAGGAACAAAGACAGCTTCTTGCGGACCTCGGCGTCGGCGACCGGCAGGATGCCGGCCTTCATCGCGCCCCAGATGAACGGGATCAGAAAAACCTTGCTCCAGGTGCCGGCGCGCGCTTCCGGCGCCAGCAATACCGTGACGTCCGCATTCTCGAGCCACAATTCGCGCTGCGGGGCGAACGGCAGATCGTGGCTGAGCGCGCGCGCCAGCATGGTGCCGTTGATGCCGCCGGCGGACGCGCCGGCGATGATATCGACGATGACCCGCAATTCGAGCTTGCGTCCGATTTCGCGTAACAGCTCGAAATAGATCTCCTCGGTGTCGTATTCGGGATCGTCGCGATCGATGTGATCGAAGCGGTCGAAGTAGCTCGCCTGCGCGCGCTCCTGCCGGTCGTAGATCGCGTGCAGGGCGGACGAGGCACGAACCAGCTTGAGGATTTCCTTGGTGATGCCATGCATGTAGATGGCGAGCGAGACGCCGCCGAAGCACACGAGCGCGATACGAAGTTCTTTCTCGCGCATGCCTCACCTGGCCGACACCGGTTTCCGCTTGGTGCGGTGGATTTGAAGTTCCTGCCATTATCGCGGCCGGCTCGTAGCAGGAACTTCAAATCCAAAACCACACCGAGATCTTATTTTTGCCAGTGTCGCTTTGATTCCAAAGTTCGCATCAGAGCCTGCGGAACGTTCGCGCGAACTTTGGAACGCGACACTGGTGCGGAAACTACACGATTCTGGCGGGCCGGCGCAGCGGCGCAGGCGCCCTATTCCATCGTCGTTGCGGTCTCGATCCGCACCGGCTGATAGCCCCCGGCCGCCAGCGCGGCCTGAATTTCCTCGGCATGCGCGCGGTCGCGGGTTTCGACCGTGACATCGAGCCGCGCGCCTTTGGCGGGGACATCGAGAAACAGGCGGCGGTGGTCGACTTCGAGGATGTTGGCGTCAAGCCGGCCCAGCAGCGTCGCGATCGGTCCCAATATGCCCGGCCGGTCCGCGATCGTCAGCCGGAACGACACGATGCGTTCGGCGCGCTCGAGTTCGCGCACCATGATCGAGGCCAGAATGCGGGGATCGATGTTGCCCCCGCACAGGATCAGTCCAACCTTGCGGCCGCGGAACCGTTCGGGCTCGGCCAGCAGTGCGGCAAGGCCCGCCGCGCCGGCACCTTCGGCCATCGTTTTCTGCAGTGTCAGGTAGGCGTTCACCGCGCGTTCGAGGTGGGCCTCGTCCACGAGCAGAATGTCCGACACCAGTTCGCGCACGACCGGCAAGGTAAGTTTGCCGACATTCTTGACGGCGATGCCCTCCGCCAGCGTCGGCCCGCCGATGGCGCGGTTTTCGCCGCGCAGCGCGTTGCGCATCGCCGGATAAAGCGCGGCCTCGACCCCAATAATTTCAATGCCGGGCCGGACCGCGCGGGCGGCGATGGCGGTCCCCGCGATCAGTCCGCCACCGCCGATGGGCACGACAATGACGTCGAGATCGGGGACAGTTTCGAGCATTTCCAGCGCGATCGTGCCCTGACCGGCGATGATGCGCTCGTCGTCGTAAGGATGCACCCAGATCAGCTTGCTTTCCTCGGCAATGGATTGCGCCCGCGCTTGCGCCTCCGCGATGGTCTCGCCGTCAAGCACGACCTTGGCGCCGTAGGCGCGCGTCGCCTCGACTTTCACGAATGGCGTCGTCACCGGCATGACGATGGTGGCGGCGATGCCGAGCCGGCGGGCATGATAGGCGACCGCCTGCGCGTGGTTGCCGGCCGACATGGCGATGACGCCGCGGGCGCGCTCGGCGGATGCGAGCGAGGCGAGCTTGACATAGGCGCCGCGGTCCTTGAACGAGTTGGTGACCTGAAGATTCTCGTATTTGACGTGTACCTGCGCGCCGGTGAGTTCGGAAAGTTTGGGCGCCGGCAGCATCGGCGTGCGCAGAACCTGGCCGTCGAGCGCCCGGCGCGCCGCCTCGATTGCACTAAGCGTGATCACCTGGCTCCTCCACGCTGCCGCGCGCGATCCTCTTGCAACGGGCGCTGTTTTCAACCATTTCGTAGCGCATGATCCGGCGAAGTGGAAACCGGTTCGCCGACCTGCCTGCGCGAAGCCGGGGCTTCGCTCCGGCGAAGGCAGGTAAGATCATGCGCCAACTTAATAAGTTAGCGCGCGAACGCAGATAAGGTCACGCAATCTGCGCAAGCTTGATTGCTTGCGCAAAACCGGTATCCACTTTTGCTGATCGCGCGCTAGTTGCCGGTTTGCCACAGGAGCTCCGCAATGGCCACCGACCCAGGACGAAGCGACCGGGGACGAACCAACCCAGGCCGACTTGGCGTATCCGTCGAAGTCAAGCCGCATGCCTACGATCCGGCCGCCAATCCGGAATTGTTCGACGGCGTGCTGGCACGGCGCATCGTCGCCTTCTTCATCGACGTCGTCGTCATCGCGGCGCCGGTGGCGGTGGCGGCGCTGTTCATCTTCCTGTTCGGATTGGTGACCTTCGGCCTCGGCTGGATCCTGTATTTCTTCCTGCATGGGGGTGCCATTATCTGGGCCCTTTTGTACTACGGTTTCACCTTGGGTTCGCCCGCCTCCGCGACCATCGGCATGCGGGTGATGGATATCGAACTGCGGACCTGGTACGGCGCACCGTGCTATTTCGTGCTGGGCGCGGTGCACGCCATCTTTTACTGGCTCAGCGTGTCGTTGTTTACGCCGCTCGTGCTGATTGTCGGACTGTTCAACGACCGCCAGCGTCTTCTGCATGATTTTCTCCTGGGAACCGTGGTTATCAACAACCCGGCGCGTGCGGCAGAGCTTGCCCGGCGGCGTTAACCGCGCGAAAGTTTGCTTTTGACGCCGGTGCTTTGTCGGGTGATTCTTGCCCGCGCGGGCGGACGATCCCCCTGTGGGGCGCTACTATAGGACGCCGGCATTGGCCGCCGGCATTGGACTGGTCTCGTGACGCAGCATTCGCGCAACACACCGCAATTCTACCTGACGGCGCCGTCGCCCTGCCCCTATCTCCCGGGTCAGGAGGAACGCAAGGTTTTCACCCATCTCGTTGGCGAGCGTGCCCCCGAGCTGAATGAACTTCTGACCCACGGCGGATTTCGCCGCAGCCAGTCGATCGCCTACCGGCCGGCGTGCGAAACTTGCCGGGCCTGCGTCTCGGTGCGCGTCGTCGTCGATGAATTCCGCCCGCGGCGCAGCATGCGGCGCATTCTCGAGCGCAACAGCGATGTGATCGGCGAAATGCGCGCCGCCGCGCCGACGTCGGACCAATATTCGGTGTTCCGAGCCTATCTCGATTCGCGCCACCGCGACGGCGGCATGGTCGACATGACCGTGCTCGACTACGCGATGATGATCGAGGACAGTCACGTTGAAACCCGGATGGTGGAATATCGCCGCCGCGGCCCGGACAGTTTCTTTACCGGACGCGGCGAAGGCGAATTGCTGGCCGTCGCGCTCACCGACGTCCTGCACGACGGGCTGTCGATGGTTTATTCGTTTTTCGAACCCGGCGAAGGTTTTCGCTCGCTCGGCACCTTCATGATCCTCGACCACATCGCGCGCGCGCGCCGCATGGGGTTGCCCTATCTCTACCTCGGTTATTGGGTCGAAGGGTCGCGCAAGATGGACTACAAGGGCCGCTTCCTGCCGCAGGAGCGTCTGGCGCCGACGGGTTGGCTACGGATTGAAACCTGAACTGCCGGCCGCAACGCATTCAGGCAACGCGTACGTTCGTGCATCGCCGCCGCCCCGGTCAGCGCACCAAATCGGCCAACAGCTTGATGTTGAGCGCGATGAGCACGGTGCCGGTGACTGCGGCGAGCACCGTCACCCAGCGCGGCGCGACCAGCTCGCCGAGCTTGCGACGGTCGGCGGTGAACATCACCAGCGGCACGATCGAGAACGGCAGCGCGACACCCAGCACCACCTGACTGAGGATCAGAAGCTTCGCGGTTCCCGCCTCGCCGTACCAGATCGTCACTAACGCCGCCGGCACGATGGCGATCGCCCGCGTCGTCAACCGCCGCGCCCAGGCCGGCAGGCGAATGTCGATAAAACCCTCCATCACGATCTGCCCGGAAAGCGTCGCGGTGACGGTCGAATTCATCCCGCAGCACAACAGCGCGATGCCGAACAGCGTCGGCGCCAGCGCCGAGCCCAGGAGCGGCGCCAGGAACGAATGGGCCTGGTCGAGTTCGGCGACGTCGGTCCTGCCGACCTTGTTGAACGTGGCGGCGGCGAGAATGAGGATCGAGGCATTGATCAGCAGCGCGAACATCAGCGCGATGGTGGAATCGAGCGTGGCGAGCTTGATGGCGTCGCGCCGGTCGGCAAGGCTTTCGCCGAAACGCCGCGTCTGCACCACGCCCGAATGCAGATAGAGATTGTGCGGCATCACGGTGGCGCCGATGATGCCGATCGCCAGATAAAGCATATCGGGATTGCGCACGATCTCGGTCGTCGGCGCGAATCCGCGGATCACCCCGCGCCAATCCGGGTCCGCCATCGCGATCTGCACGGCGAAACACAGCGCGATCACCCCCATCAGCGTGACAATGAAAGCCTCCACCCAACGGAAGCCCAGATTCTGCATCCACAGGATCAGGAACACGTCGAGCGCGGTAACGAGCACGCCGATTTCGAGCGGAATGCCGAACAGTAAATTGAGCCCGATGGCGGTGCCGATGACTTCGGCGAGATCGGTCGAGCAGATCGCAATTTCGGTGAGCACCCATAGCGGCCACGACACCGCGCGCGGAAACGCATCGCGGCAGGCCTGGGCCAGGTCGCGGCCCGCGCCGATGCCAAGCCGGGCGCACAGCGCCTGCAACAGGATCGCCATCAGGTTCGACAGCAGCGCGACGGTGAGCAGCGCGTAACCGAATTTCGAGCCGCCCGCGAGCGAGGTCGCCCAGTTGCCGGGGTCCATGTAGCCTACGGCAACGAGGTAGCCTGGCCCGAGGAATGCCAGCAGCCGTTTCCCCAGCGACCCTGTCGGGCGGACCGAAATCGTGCCGAAAACTTCGGACAGCGAGGACCCGACGCGCGCCCGCCGCCAGCCGGGCTGACCGGCGGGTTCGTCATGCGGTCTAGCTTGCAGCAAGGTGGCGTCACTCCTGAGACTCGCGGCGCAAGCTTAAATGCGAATAAGTCGCAATTGCAAGAGGAATTGCCGCCGCGCATGGTGTCCATGAGCGCCCAGCGCATAGTGGGCCAACGACAGTGTTATGGCGAGGGGCACCTTTTGCGCCCCGCCGCAATCTCCATTGCTGCGCTTGGCGCCGGGATTGCTTCACTTCGCCCGCAATGACACCTTCGCTTACTACCCGCCTTGCAGACCCGGCTGCCATGCACCCTCGCCCCGCGCAAACGCTGTTTGAAAAAATCTGGGCGCGTCACGTCATCGCCGACTACGGCGACGGCTTTGCCTTGATGCATGTCGACCGGCTGATCGTGCCGGACCTGTCCTCGCACGCGCTCAGCGCGCTGCGCGAGCGCGGATTGCCGCTGCACAATCCGGAACTGGTGTTCGGCTGCGCCGACCATGCGATCTCGACCGATCCCGACAGCAACGATCCGCACGGTCTCGCCAACCCCTACATCGTCAACCTGCGCGCGCAGGCACAGCACTTCGGCCTGACCATGTTCGAACCGCGCGAATTCGGTCACGGCATCATGCACGTGATCGCGCCCGAACTCGGCCTGACGCTGCCGGGACTGACGCTGTGCTGCGCCGACAGCCATAGTTGCACCAACGGCGCGCTCGGCGCGCTGGCCTGGGGCATCGGCGCCGGCGAGCTGACCCACATTCTCGCAACCCAGACCAGCGTGCAGCAAAAGCCGCAGACCATGCGCATCCGGCTCGACGGCCGCCTGCCCGCGCAGACGCATGGCAAGGACATCGTGCTGCACCTCATCGGCAAGATCGGGGTTGCGGCCGGCAACGGCTATGCGGTCGAGTACTGCGGCGAGGCCATCGATGCGCTGCCGATGGATGCGCGCTTCACGATCTGCAACATGTCGGTCGAATTCGGCGCGCGCTTCGGCCTGATCGCGCCCGACGATGTCAGCATCGGCTATCTCGCCGGCCGGCCCTATGCCCCGCAAGGCGCGCAGTGGGACGCCGCCGTCGCCGATTGGAGGAGCCTGCCATCGGATCCGCAAGCGGCCTTCGACCGCGAGATCGCCGTCGATTGCAGCGGACTGGCGCCGCAAGTCACGTGGGGCAACACGCCGGAAGCCGTCCTGCCAATCGACGGGCGCATCCCCGACCCGGCGCAGGAATCCGATCTCGCGCGCCGCCGCGCCATGGAAGCGGCGCTCGCCTACATGGAGCTCACACCGGGCTCGCCGATCGAAGGCACGCCCATCGACTGGGTGTTCATCGGCTCCTGCACCAACAGCCGGTTGTCGGACCTGCGCGCGGCGGCGGGCGTCGTCAAAGGCCGCAAGGTGGCGCCGCGGGTGCGCGCGTGGGTGGTGCCGGGTTCGCAACAGGTCAAGCAATCGGCCGAAGCCGAGGGCCTCGACAGCATCTTTCGAGCCGCGGGCTTCGAGTGGCGCGAAGCGGGCTGCTCGATGTGCCTGGGCGCCAACGGCGACATCGTGCCGCGCGGCGAGCGCTGCGTCTCGACATCGAACCGCAATTTTGTCGGCCGCCAGGGCCCCGGCAGCCGCACCCATCTGGCAAGCCCGCTGCTGGCCGCGGCCTCCGCCTGCGCCGGCGCCATCGCCGATCCGCGCAAGCTGATGTGAGGCGGCAAGGAAAAGAACATGGAAGCGCTCGTCACCCTGAGCGGACCCGCCGCGCCGCTGCCGGTCCCCAACATCAACACCGACATGATCGCTCCCATGTCGACGCCGGCCAATGCCGGCAAGCCGCGCGCCTTCGCCCCCTCGCGCGCCGACCTCGCCCGCATGCTGTTCGCGACCTGGCGCTATGACACTGCGGATCGCGAAATTCCCGACTTCGTGCTCAACCGCGCGCCCTTCCGGCAGGCGCGCTTCCTGATCGGCGGCGTCAACTTTGGCTGCGGTTCCTCGCGCGACACCGCGCCCGCGATGTTGTCGGCGTTCGGCATCCGCTGCGTGATCGCGCCCAGCTTTGGCGCCATCTTCAGCGACAATTGCTACAAGATCGGATTGCTGCCGATGGTGCTCGACGAAGCGACGGTCGGGGGGCTGGCACGTGACGCCGAGGGCGGCGGGGAATTCATCCTTGACGTCGCGGCGCAGACGCTGACCAGCCCCGGCGGATCGACGGTGTCATTTGCGCTGCCGGCCTTCCGGCGCGAGCAGTTGCTGAAGGGCGCCGACGACATCGCGCTCACGCTGCGGCGCGGCGCCGAGATCGCGGCCCATCAGGCGCGGGAACGGGCAGCGCGGCCGTGGACGTTGCTGCCGCCGCGTCTTCCGCCGCGCGAAGCCGTGTAGCGCTTGGCGCACGGAACCTGCCCGTATCAATTTGGTTACCTGTCGCGGCTACACTCGATACGAGGCTGGGGCGAGCCGCCGTTCTGGCGCTTGTAGCTCACACGATCATTGTGCGCTGCGAGAAGTGCGGAATGCGAGCGAAATTGCGGGTCTCGCCGCGGCAATCAAGAGCTGGCTCGTGCCATGATTGCGTTCATCCGACGTTTGTTGATGCACTACGGCATCTATCGCCGTTACCCGCTGCCGCCCCTGCCGGCGCTGAAAAACGCCTGGCGCATGTCGCGCTGAGCCGGGTTTTGTCCGCAACGCAAATCGTATATTGCGCCATTCGATAAAATTTTAGGAATTGCGCCTGCGCCGGAGATTGTGCGCGACGCAAAAAAACCGGCGGCACTGGGGCCGCCGGTCACGATTCAACTCAGGACGTAATTTCTAGACCGCGTCGATCTTGGCGATCCTGACGTATTCAGCCCAGGCCTTGATGTCGCTGAGCAGCAATTCCTTCAGCATCTTGGAATTGCCGGGGAACGGATCGCTGCCGAGGTTGCCGAGGAATTTGACGGTCTCCTCGTCG
>JBGPOB010000109.1:0-11088 GCA_041487815.1 Xanthobacteraceae bacterium
GCAGCGCCCGCACCTCGTATCCGGCGCGGCGCATCAGGACCGCCTCGACTTGATCGTGGCTGAGCACGTCGACTTCGCCGGGAAGTTTCGGCAACTGGCAATGCGCCATGAAAGGGCGCAGCCGCAAGACGGCATTGTGGCCCCAGTAGGGGCCGCAGTCGCCCTGCCACCACGCGCTGCCAAGCGTGTAGGAGCGCATGCCAAGCCGCATGCCAAATTGGAAAATGCGCGAGAACGCGCCGGCGGCGGGCAAGCCCACAACCAGCGCCTGCACGATGCCGAGTGCGGGCTCGGCCTGCATCAGTCGCACCAGGAGCAGCACGGCTGCGGCCGGCATGACGCTGTCGGCGTCGAGCGTGATGGCAACGTCGTGCCGGTCGCCCCAGCGTTTGCAAAAGTCGCCGATGTTACCGGCCTTGAACCCGTCGTTGCGCGCGCGCCGCCGATACGTAACGCCGATGCGATCGCGCCAGGCCGCAACAAACTCCGGAAATTTCCGCTCCTCGACGGCAACGGCGGCAGGATCGTTTGTGTCGCTCAACAGATAGATGTGAAAGCGGTCGGCCACGCCGCGCCGCGCCAGTTCCTCCGCGAGTGGCGCAAGATTGCGCAGCACCAGATCGGGCGCTTCGTTTCGGAGGCAGCACAATATCGCGACGGAGGAGGTTATCGGCGCGTTGTCGTTGACCTGCGCGGCGGCGGGAAAGACCCGTGCAACCGGATCGGCGGCCAGGCGCATGATCAGGAAGCCGATTACCGCGTTCCAGAACCCGACGACCGTCCACGGCAACGTCACTGCGAACAGCGCAAGGAGGGCGAGGTCCAGTCCGCCCACCCCGCCTGTCGAGAGTGCGGCGACCGCCAGCGCCATCAGGCCGACGAACGTCGCGAGCACCGCCGCGGCAAAGACTATGCGGCGCGCGGCCAATCCGGTCGATACGTGGGTGGCGGCGGCGATAGGGACGTCGGTCATGGAAGAATTTTTATCATGCCCGGCAGCATGGCTGGGAATTGGGGTTATAACCGATACGAAATGTCGGAGGAAATCGGCGAAATGCAGGCGCTTGCGCTGTGGTACGTTGCCGCCGGCCGGGCCGAATTGCGCGCCGAGGCGATTTCAGCACCGGGGCCCGACGATGTGTGCGTACGCGCGCGCTACGGCGCGCTCAGCCGCGGCACCGAGGCGCTGGTTTTTGGCGGACAGGTGCCCAAGAGCGAATTTGCCCGCATGCGCGCGCCGTTCATGGGTGGAGAATTTCCGTTCCCGGTCAAATACGGCTATTCGGTGGTCGGTCAGGTCGAAGACGGAGCAACGGCGGGCGACACCGTCTTTGCCTTGCATCCGCATCAAACGCGCTTTGCCTTGCCGGCGAGTGCCGTATTTCCGGTGCCGAAGCAAATTCCGGCGCGGCGCGCGGTGTTGGCCGCCAATATGGAGACTGCGCTCAACGCCGTGTGGGACGGAGCACCCGCGCCGGCGGACCGGATCGCGGTCATCGGCGCCGGCATCGTCGGCGCGCTGATTGCCTATCTATGTGCCCGGCTGCCCGGCGCCGAGGTGACGCTCGTGGATGTCGAGCCCTCGCGCGCGGCAATCGCCCCTGCTCTCGGCGCGCGGTTTGCCGCGCCCGATGCCGCGCCGCGCGATTGCGATGTCGTCTTTCACGCCAGCGGCAATGGCGCGGGGCTTGTGACGGCGCTGAACAGCGCCGGCGACGAATCGAAGATCGTCGAGCTGAGCTGGTACGGCACAAACGACGTGCGTCTTCCGCTCGGCGGCGCGTTCCACAGCAAACGTCTGACGCTGATGTCGAGCCAGGTCGGCCAGGTCGCGCCGTCGCACCGGCCGCGCTGGCCGCATGCCCGGCGGCTCGCGGCGGCGCTTGCGCTCCTGGACGATCCGCGACTCGATGCGTTGATCGCGCCGCCGATTGCATTCGCGGATTTGCCCGCCAAACTGCCGGCAATCCTCGCGCCCGGCAGCGGCGTGCTGTGTCAACTTATCGATTATTCACAGTAACAAGAGGTAACCGTGTTTACGCTGGAAGTTCGCGACCACATCATGATCGCTCACTCGTTTCGCGGCGCCGTCTTCGGCCCGGCGCAGGGATTGCACGGCGCCACCTTCGTCGTCGATGCCGCTATCATTGCGAAAGAACTCGATGAAAACGGTATCGTGATCGACATCGGCCTCGCACACGCCGTGCTCAGGCGCGTGCTCGGCGCACTCAACTACAAGAATCTTGACACAATGCCGGAATTCTCCGGCACCAACACCACGACGGAATTTCTCGCCAAATACATCCACGATCGCCTTGCGCATGCCGCGCGCGCCGGTGAACTTGGCCGCGATCCGAAAGCGCTTTCTGCTATTCGAGTGAAGCTTTCGGAGTCGCATATCTCGCGCGCTAGCTACGAGGCGCCCTTGTGGTGACGCGGCGCGTAGCCTTTGCCGTGCCTGGCGATCTTGCAACTCCGACCGGTGGCTATGCTTACGATGACCGCATGATCCGTGAGTTGCGCGCGCTCGGCTGGCACGTCGACGTCGTCGATATTGGCGATGGATTTCCCAAACCGAGTGCCATGCAGCGGAGTGCCGCGCTCCGCCTGCTCAGCGACGTTCCAAACGGCACGGCGATCGTGATCGATGGGCTCGCGCTTGGCGCCATCCCCGAAGTCGCGGCCGAATTGGCGCGCGCGCACGTTCTGGTCGCGCTGGTGCATCACCCGCTGGCGCTGGAAACCGGCCTGTCGGCGGACGAGGCGGTGGCGTTTCGCTGCTCCGAACGCGCGGCGCTGGCGACGACGCGCAAAATCATCGCCAGCAGTGAATCGACGGCCCGGCTGCTCGTGTCGGACTATGGCGTCGCAAGCGGACGCATTACGGTCGCGTCCCCCGGCGTCGACCCGGTGCCCTGGTCGGAGGGAGGCGATGGCGGCACCATCAGCCTGTTGTCGGTGGGTGCGATCGTGCCGCGCAAAGGCTACGACGTGCTGATCGCAGCGCTTTCAACCCTTGCGGAACTGCCGTGGCGGCTGTTGATCGCCGGCGACCGCACGCGCAGTCCGGCGACTGCCGCCGCGCTCGACGCCATGATCGCGCAGGCGCACATGAGCACGCGCATTGCCGTGCCGGGCGCGCTCAGCGCGCCCGACCTTGCGGAGGCCTATCTTCGTGCCGACGTATTCATCATGGCCTCGCGCTATGAAGGCTACGGCATGGCGGCAGCCGCCGCGATCGCGCACGGACTGCCGATCATCGCGACGCGCGCCGGCGCGCTGGCCGAGACCGTCGGCAATGGCGGGATTCTGCTAGCGCCGGACGATCCTGAAGCGCTTGCAGGCGCCCTGCGCGACATGATCACCAACCCCGATCACCGCGCACGCTGGCGCGCGGCGGCGCGCGCGGCGGCGGGGCGGCTGCCAAGCTGGCGCGCGTCCGCCGAAAAGATCGCGCGTACCATCGAGGATCTTAGGTGACCGGATTTTCCGCGCGCTGGCTCTCACTGCGCGAGCCGTTTGATGCGCGCGCGCGCAATGTCGACGTGCTGGCCGAGGTCGCCGCCGCGCTGGCGCATCTGCCGTCGGCGACCATCGTCGACCTCGCCTGCGGCACCGGCGCGACTCGTCGCGCCATCGCGGAGCGTCTGCCGCGGCCGCAGCACTGGCTCCTGGTTGACAACGACATGGGGTTATTGGCACGCGCCATGGCCGATCCTCCGATCGAAGGCTGTACGGCGCGGCCTTTCCTGCTCGATCTCGTGCTCGACGTCGAGGCCGCGCTCGACGGCGCGCCCGATCTGGTGACAACGAGCGCGTTGCTGGACCTTGTCTCAGACGAGTGGCTCGAACGGCTGGTCGTCGAATGCGCCGCGCGCCGTCTGCCGCTGTACGCGGCGCTGACCTACGACGGAGAGGTCGTTTTTGATCCGGTCGACGCGCTTGATGGCGACGTCATTGACGCCGTCAATCGGCACCAGCAGCGCGACAAGGGATTTGGCCCGGCGCTCGGCGGTGCAGCTTGCGCATCGCTCGTAACCCGGTGCCATGCGGTCGGCTATGAGGTCAATGAAGCGCACTCGGATTGGGTAGTCGCACCGGAAGACCGGGAATTCCAGCAAGCAATAATCACGATGTTGGCGCAGGCAGCGACGGAACTGGGCGACATTCCCGTTGCGGAGCTTGAGTCCTGGATTCGGCGGCGGCGCATGCTCATCGAGGATGGCGGCTCACGCCTCAGCGTCGGTCACCGCGACGTTTTCGCGCGCCCGATCGGAACGCGGTGAGCGGAGAGATCGATATCGAACAGCACTTCGTCGGAAAGAAGGTGCGCCCGCACCGGCGGACGCAGCGCATCGCTGGCGAGTTTGACGGGGGGGAGCGCGATGCTCGGCTGGCCGGCTCCGAGTAGCATGGGTGCGACAACGATGTGCAACCGGTCGAGACAGCCGGCGGCGAGAAAGCCCGAGACGGTTTGCGCGCCGCCTTCGATCAATATCCGGCGCAGGCCGGCCGCCGCCAGCGCGGCAAGGATTTCGTGGGGCGGCGCGCGGCCCGTGGTGAGGTCAAGACGCAAGACTTCGATCCCGTGCGGCAAGGTTGGTTGGGCGTGTGAGCCGACAACGACAATGCGCCGCACGCCATCGTCCGCCAGCATCCGCGCGGAAGCCGACAGCCGCCCGCGCGGGTCAATCACGATCCGCGCCGGATTGGGCCCGGCGACGCGCCGCACCGTAAGCTGCGGATCATCCGCCACCGCGGTACCGACGCCGACAACGACGGCATCCACCACGGCGCGCAAGCGATGCAGATGATCGAGGCCGGCCGCTCCGTTGATATATTTCGAATGCCCGGATTCGGTGGCAATGCGCCCGTCGATTGACTGTCCCATCTGCGCGACAACGACCAGGTCATCGACCTGGCCTTGCAGCAGGGGACCAAACACGTCCGCCCACGGGCGCGGCAGGACCGCGCATGGCGTTCTGAACAGCGCGGGAATTGAATGCCATTCGTCGATCGAGGCGGTGAAATTCATGGCGTTGGCTGTATCATGGATCGGCATCGCTTGGGGGCGTACGGATGACAGTTCATGCCGCTACTACGACCTACACCGCCACGGCACAGGTATTCCATTGGCTCACCGCGACGATCGTGCTGTCGCTGATCCCGATCGGTCTCGTGATGGGGCACGTCGAGCGGGAGCCGTGGGCGAGCATCCTGTATAATTTACATCGGTCGCTGGGCGCCCTGCTTATTCCGGTTGTGGCACTTCGTCTGACCTGGCGCCTGACGCACACGCCGCCGCCATTGCCCGCCGGCATCCCTTTGCTGCAGCGCCATGCAGCATCGGCGACGCATTTCGCCCTGTACATCTTGTTGATCGTCCAGCCGATCCTGGGCTGGGTCGCGACCTCGGCCTACCGTGCGCCCATCACAATATTCTGGCTGTTCGAATTGCCGCCGATCTGGCCGCAGAACCGCGCGCTGTCCGAGCGGCTGTTCGGGGTGCACTGGCTCGTGGGCCTAATGCTGGCGACGTTGATTTGCGCCCATGTCGGCGCGGCGCTGCACCATCAATTCATCCGCCGCGACGGCCTGCTGCTGCGCATGTGGAGCGGTCGTACTGCATGAAGTTGGCTCGCCGCACGCCTTCGCGCGCTATGCGGCGGCTGCCAAAACCGCCTTACCGCGAATCAAGTCCGAAGCCTTTTCCGCGATCATCATCACGCAGGCATTGATGTGCGCGGTCACGAGGTCGGGCATGGCGGACGCATCGACCACGCGCAACCGCTCGGCCCCACGCACACGCAATTCCGGATCAACGACGGTGTGAGGCCCGATGCCCATCGGACAGGTGCAGGCCGGATGATGCACGGTAATCGTGGTCTGGCGGATATAGGCATCGATCTCGGCATCGCTCGTGGCGTCGGCGCCGGGCGAAATCTCCCGCCCGCGAAATCCGTCCATCGGCTTTTGCAACGCGATCTCGCGGCCGCGCCTGAGGCCTTCGCGCAGCGTCGGCAGATCGTTGGGCGCGGAGAACGGGTTGAATTTGATGCGCACGTGATCGGCCGGATCGGCGGAGCGCAGCAGCACTTCGCCGCGGCTGTCGGGATGCAGGATCGCCGGCCGGATGCCGAAGGCATCGGCATAGGGCGTCTTGATGCCCGGGAACCACATGTGGACGTTGGGCGGCGAGCCGGGAAACATGTATTCAACGTCGGGCACCGCAAGTTCTGGCCGCGTCTTGATGAAGGCGAGCACGCCGCTCGGGATCGACGTCGCCGGACCGGTGCCAAGGAAGTAGGCGCGCAGCATGTTCGCCGCCATGCGATCGAAGCGCATCATTGCCTGAAACGGGCCGGGCGTCGTTCGCGCGTACATCACAACCGCCGCCCAATGGTCCTGCAGATTCTTGCCGACCGGCAGATCGATCAATGGCGCGATACCCACCTCACGCAGATGATCAGCCGGACCGATGCCCGAGAGCATCAGGAGTTGCGGCGTATTGAAGGTGCCGCCGCAGAGAACGACTTCGCGCTCGGCGGTTACGCGGTGGAGGGCGCCCCGCTCCCGATACTCGATCCCCGTTGCGCGGTTTCCCTGCATCAAAATTCTCGTCGCGAGCACGCCGGTCTTGAGCGTGAGATTGTTGCGGCCGAGCACCGGCTTCAGGTAGGCGGTCGATGTCGAGGAGCGTCGGCCATTGCGGATGGAATACTGGCTGCGCGCAAAGCCCTCGGTATCTCCCGCGCTATTGTCGGGAATTTCGCGATACCCGGCGGCGCGGCCGGCTTCGATCCAGGCTTCGTAGATCGGATCGAATTTTCGCGCCCACTCGACGCCGATCGGGCCATCCCCGCCGCGCGTCTCGCTTTCGCCGCCGGCCCAGGTCTCGATGCGTTTGAAATAGGGCAGCGTGTCCGAATAGGACCAGCCGCGTGCGCCTTTCTGCGCCCAGCGGTCGTAGTCGCCGCGGTCGCCGCGGGTAAAGCCGGTGACATTGATCGACGAGCAGCCGCCCAGCACCTTCCCGCGCATGGCTTCGATGCGCCGGCCATCGGCATTGGGTTCCGGCTCGCTCTCGTAGCCCCAGTCGTGCATGCGATGGCGGTGCATCATGCCGATGCCGATGGGAATGTGGATGAGCGGGTTGTAGTCCCAGCCACCGGCTTCGAGTAGAAGTACGCGCGCCGCCGGGTCTTCGCTCAACCGGTTGGCCAGGATGCATCCCGCCGACCCCGCGCCGACAATAATGTAGTCGTAGCCCTCCGCGCGCATTCCCAGCCCTGCCCTGCAAAACACATCGATCCTATCGGTGGTGCGAAGCCCGCGCTACCGCGCCGCGGGATGGCAGCTAAACTGAAAGGCGATTGCCGCTGCGGCATCGACCCGCTAAACCCGGGCGATAAAATCCATAATCGCCTACACGCAGCGTCAGCGTCGGAGGAAAGTTCGAGATGGCCAATCGTATCCTGACCACCCACGTCGGCAGCTTGATCCGGCCACCGAAATTCGTCGAAATCCTGCAGGCAATCCAGAACAAGCAGCAGCCGGCGCCGGGCGTTTATGAGGCCGCGCTCAAGGAATCGGTTGAGGAAATCGTGCGCCAGCAGGCCGCGGCCGGCGTCGACATCGTCAGCGATGGTGAATTCGGCAAGGGTTACAATTGGGCATTCTACGTGCACGCACGCCTGTCCGGGATGACAACGCGCCCGATGACGCCGGAAGAAGCAAAGGATCCACTGGCGAGTCTCGGCGGCGGGCGCGACCGGGAGGTGTTTCCCGAATACTACGCCGAAGCCGACAAGGCGACGGGCCTTGCCGCGCGGCTTGGTAACCGCTTCATCTGCAACGGCCCCATCACCTATGTCGGCCACAAGGAATTGCAGCGCGACATCGACAACCTCAAATCAGCTATTGCAAAGGTGAAGGTCGAAGGCGCGTTTCTCCCGGTGGTGGCGCCTGCCAGTGCGCTGCCGAACGCCAAGAACGAACATTATCCCGACGAAAAGAGCTTCCTGTTCGCGCTCGCGGATGCGTTGCGCGTCGAATACAAGGCCATTGTCGATGCCGGGCTTTACGTGCAGATCGACGACGCGTTCTTTCCCTTCATGCAGGAGAAGCTGGTGCCGCCGATGTCGCTTGCGGATTACCGCAAGTGGGCGCAATTGCGCATCGACGCGCTCAACCATGCGCTCAAGGGCATCCCGCTCGAAAAGACGCGCTACCACATCTGCTGGGGCAGCTGGAGCGGCCCGCATATGTTCGATGTGCCGATGAAGGACATCATCGACATACTTTTACAGGTCAACGTCGGCGCCTACAGCTTCGAGGCCGCGAACGTGCGCCACGAACACGAATGGAAAGTCTGGAAGACCGTCAAGCTGCCGGCGGGTAAGAAGCTCCTTCCCGGCGTCATCAGCCACGCGACCAATGTGGTCGAGCATCCCGAGCTGGTGGCGGACCGGCTGATCCGCTTTGCCGACATCGTCGGCCGCGAAAACGTTTATGCATCGACCGACTGCGGCTTTGCGCAAAGCCCGTTCGCGCGGCGGGTCCATCCAAGCATCATGTGGGCCAAGCTCAAGAGCATGGCGGAGGGCGCAAGGCTCGCCACCCAGCAACTTTGGGGCCGCGCCGCGGCGTAGCCGCGAGACAATGTCCTTCGCGCCCCCTCTCCCCATCGACGACGCCCTGTCAGAACTGACCGCTGCGCTGGCGCGCAACAATACGGCGGTGCTGGTCGCCCCGCCGGGCGCCGGCAAGACCACGCGGGTGCCGCTGGTGCTCGCGCGCGAACCCTGGGCAAAGGATAAGAAGATCATCGTGCTGGAGCCGCGCCGGCTCGCCGCACGCGCGGCGGCCGAGCGGATGGCCGCGACGCTCGGCGAGGCGGTCGGCGCCACCGTCGGCTATCGCGTGCGCTTCGGCTCGAAAGTGTCCCACCAAACGCGCATCGAAGTCGTCACCGAAGGCATCTTCACCAATCTCATTCTCGACGACCCCGCCCTCACCGGCATCGCCGCGGTGCTGTTCGACGAGTTTCACGAACGCTCGCTCGACGCCGACCTCGGCCTGGCGCTGGCCCGTGACGTGCAACTGGGGCTGCGCGAGGACCTGAAGCTGCTCGTCATGTCGGCAACGCTCGATGGCGCGCGCGTGGCCAAGCTCCTGGGTGACGCCCCCGTGATCGCGAGCGAGGGCCGCGCGTTTCCAGTCGAAACGCATTACGTCGGACGCAATCCGCAGCAGCCGATCGAAATGCAGGTCACCGAAACGGTTCTGCGGGCGCTGCGCGCCGAGCGGGGCTCGCTGCTGGTGTTTCTTCCGGGCGCCGCTGAAATCCGGCGCTGCGAAACCCGGTTGCGCGAGCGCCTGAACGATCCCGCCGTCGATATCGTGCCGCTCTATGGCGCGCTCGATCCCGAAACGCAGGACCGCGCCATCGCGCCGGCGCCGGCCGGCCGACGCAAGGTCGTGCTCTCAACGTCGATCGCGGAGACGTCGCTGACGATCGACGGTATCACCATCGTCGTCGATTCAGGCTTGGCGCGCGTGCCGCGCTATGAGCCCGATGTCGGCCTGACGCGGCTCGAAACGGTGCGGGTGTCGCGCGCCGCCGCCGATCAGCGCCGCGGGCGCGCCGGCCGTACCGCCCCGGGTTTCTGCTACCGGCTGTGGGATGAGCCGCAAACCGGTTCGCTCGAACCATTTGCCAGGCCTGAAATTCTGGCCGCGGACCTTTCCTCGCTGGTGCTTGATCTCGCGCAATGGGGCGTGACCGATCCGAGCACCTTGGCATTCCTCGACCCGCCGCCGAAGCCGGCATTGGCCGAAGCAAAGGCGCTACTGCGCGAGCTCGGCGCCATCGACGATGAAGACCGCATCACCGAGGAAGGCCGAAAGCTGCGCGCATTGCCATTGCCGCCACGGCTGGCGCGCATGATCGTCGATGCCGCCGCCGAAGGCATGGGCGTGCTCGCCGCCGAGATCGCGCTGCTGCTCACCGAACGCGGCCTCGGCGGCAACGACGTCGATCTGCGCCATCGATTGGAGGAAATGAGTCGCGACCGTTCGCGGCGCGCCGATGAGGCACGCAAGATGGCAAGGCGATGGGCGCAAATTAGAAGCGCACGGGTTACTGCAGCGAGCGCCGGCGACGTCGGCACCATCTTGGCGCTCGCCTACCCTGACCGCATTGCCAAGAACCGCGGCGCCGACGGCGGCTTCCTGCTCGCCAACGGCCGCGGGGCGAGCCTTGATTCGGCGTCGCCACTGGCGCGCGAACCGTTTCTCGCGGTCGGCGAAATCGCCGGCAGCGCCCGGCAAGGCCGCATCATACTGGCCGCGCCAATCTCATTGGCAGATATCGAGCGGCGATTCGCGATGCGCATCGTGAAAACAGACGAGATTATGCTCGACGTCGACACACTCAGCCTGCGCGGCCGCAACATCGAACGGCTGGGCGCGATTACGCTTGCCGATCGCTACACGTCGATTGAAGACAGTGAAGCGAACGCGCGCCAACTGGCCGCAGCGATCGTGCGTGCGGGCCTCGCACGCCTGCCTTGGATCAAACCGCTCGTACAGTGGCGCGACCGCGTCAGCTTCCTGCGCCGCGTGCAAGGCGAGCCTTGGCCCGACCTTTCCGACGCTGCCCTGTCCGCGCGGGTCGGCGATTGGCTGGTGCCGGCCCTGCTCGGCAAGACTTCGCTGAAGCAACTGACATCTGAGGACCTTGCCGCGGCCTTGGCCGCGCTGCTGCCTTATCCGTTGCGCCAGCGTCTGGACGCTGAAGCGCCCACCCACTTCGACGCCCCCTCAGGGTCGCGCGTGCCGATCGACTATGAGGCCGAAGAGGGCCCGAAGCTGTCCATTCGCGTGCAGGAATTGTTTGGACTCAATCGCCACCCGACCATCGCGGGCGGGCGCGTGCCGCTTGTCGTTGAACTGCTTTCGCCGGCGCACCGGCCGGTGCAGGTAACGCGCGATCTGCCCGGGTTTTGGCGGGGCAGCTATGGCGCGGTCAAATCCGAAATGCGCGGCCGCTACCCGCGGCATCCATGGCCGGACGATCCGGCCAAC
>JBGPOB010000110.1:0-11073 GCA_041487815.1 Xanthobacteraceae bacterium
CCGGGCGTGTCGCTCGACTGGTTCAACATGCTCTACCAGGTGTTGCTCGGTCAGGAAAAAGGCCCGCGCTTCGGCTCGTTTGTTGCCGTCTATGGCCTGAAGAACACCGTCGACATGATCGACGGCGCGCTGGCGCGCAGCGCATAAAATCTCCTTGCACTATCCAAGCATTGCGAATGACGACCGATTGCGGGGTCGCGCGCCGGACGGTTTACTGAGCCGCCCACACGATACGCGCGATCCACAGCACGTCTTCGAGCGCGAGCGAACGTTCGCCGTGGTCGGGATTGAGCGAGCGCAATTCGATGGTCTTGGCGGTCTTGCGCTTGAGCTCCTTGGCCATGACTTCACCGTCGCGCGTTTTCACCACGACGCGGTCGCCGCGCCGCACCGGCGCCGCCGGCGAAACGACGATGACCGTGCCGTCGCGGTAGGCCGGCTGCATCGAGTCGCCTGAAATCTCGAGCGCGTAGGCGTGCGGGTCATCGACCGACGGAAACGAGATCTCGTCCCATCCCTTGCCGACCGGAAATCCGCCGTCATCGAAAAATCCGCCGGCTCCGGCTTCGGCAAAACCGATCAGCGGCACCGCCTGGGTCGGTCCGCGCGCATCGGTAATCAACGCGACGAACTGGTCGATGGATGTGCCCGTCGCGGCAAGCGACTTCGAGAGCGACTCGGTCGAGGGCCAACGGGCACGGCCCTCCGGCGTAATCCGCTTCGACTTGTTGAAGGTCGTGGGATCAAGCCCGGCGCGCTTGGCGAGGCCGGATGCGGAAAGACCGGAGCGTACGGCCAGCTTGTCGATCGCCGTCCAGATTTGAGCATGGGTCAGCATGGATTCATCGCCGTATGGCGGGCGATGCACAGCCTCGCCCGCGGTTTGAGATAATTATCAACAAGGTAGGAATTATAACCTTATTACAATAAAGTCCAGCCCTCTTTTCGAGCATGGCAGCGCTTGTACAACCGCATTGTCGATGATTACGGTTCGGCGACTTCCGGAGATGTTCCGTGATTGGACTGTTGGACCGCCTCGTCCGGCCGCTGCTGCGCGTGCTCGATCCCGAGGACGCGCATGCGCTGACGGTGCGGGCGCTCAAGCTTGCGCCGCTGTCACGGAGGGCGTCCGACGACCCGCGGCTGGCGGTCCGGGCATTCGGGCTGGAATTTCCAAATCCCGTGGGGCTGGCCGCCGGATTCGACAAGCATGCCGAAGTGCCCGATGCGCTGCTCCGGCTTGGCTTCGGCTTCGTCGAAGTCGGTACCATCACGCCGCGTCCACAGTCCGGCAATCCGCGGCCGCGCTTGTTCCGCCTCAATGTCGATGAAGGCGTCATCAACCGGTTCGGCTTCAACAGCGAGGGTGAAGCGGCGGCACTCGCGCGCCTGCGCGCCCGCCGCGGCAAGCCCGGCATCGTCGGCGTCAACGTCGGCGCCAACAAGCAAACCATCGACCGCGGCGCCGATTACGTGACCCTGATCGAAGCCTTCGCACCGGTCGCGGATTATTTCTCGATCAACGTTTCGTCGCCAAATACGCCCGGCCTGCGTGGGCTGCAAAAAGCTTCGGCGCTCGATGATCTACTGGCCCGCGTGATGGCGGCGCGCGACCGCGCGTCGCCGACCGGGGCAACGCCCGTGCTGCTCAAGATCGCGCCGGACCTGACGTTGCTGGAACTCGACGATGTGGTCGCGGTAGCGCGGCGCCGCCGCGTCGACGGGATGATCGTCTCGAACACCACGGTTTCACGGCCGAAATCGCTGCATGATGGCGCTGCGCGCGAGGCGGGCGGACTTTCCGGCAAGCCGCTGTATCCACTCGCGACTCGCATGCTGGCGGAAATATACGTACGCGCGGAAGGCGCATTTGCCCTCGTCGGCGTCGGCGGAATTGACTCGGCGGAGGCCGCGCTCGCCAAGTTGCGCGCCGGCGCCAATCTTGTGCAGCTTTATTCGGCGCTGGTATTTCGCGGCCTCGGTCTCCTGGCGGAGATCAAGGCGGGAATGCTCCGGGCACTGGAAGCCGGCGGCCACGGCTCGGTCACCGACTTCGTGGGGACCGATGCGGCGGCGCTGACCGCGGCGCCATGGCCGGAGTAACCCAATTACGCCCGCCCACCCTTGGCCAGCCGCACCACCAGCCAGATCGGAATAACGATCACGGCGCCGAGCAGGAAATAGCGCCACAGCCACCACACCGCATCGAAGCCGAGATCCCAGATCGCGCGCACGAGATTTTGCAGGCTGCGCCAGATATTGAACGGATCGAAGCCAAGCGCGGAGAGAATGACCCCGACCAGCACGCACAGCAGCGCCAGCCGCAGCGCAACCGATAACGGCGACCCTCCAAGAAAGCGGCCCGTGGCCCCGTTGGACATATAAATCTCCTTCGCTTCCGGATATTCAACCTAGCACGAATCTATTCACGCGCGACGCAAACGCCAGATGTCATCGACGGTTACCGCGCAAACGCTGCCGGAAGTTTTCAGGCGCTGGTTTTCCGCCCGCGGCTGGGCGCCCCGCGCCCACCAGCTCGAATTGCTGGCGCGCGCGCGCGCCGGCCGCTCCGCGCTGCTGATTGCACCCACCGGCGCCGGCAAGACGCTGGCGGGCTTCCTGCCAACGTTGCTCGAACTCACCGAACGCGCCGAAGTGCGCAAGCTCGTCGCCACGGGACGGGGACTACGGCGCGACGGCGGGCTGCACACGCTCTACATCTCCCCGTTGAAGGCGCTGGCCGTCGACATCGCGCGCAACCTCGAAACGCCGGTCGCCGAAATGGCGCTGCCGGTCCGCATCGAAACCCGCACCGGCGACACACCCGCGTCAAAACGCCAGCGGCAGCGGCGCGACCCGCCCGATATCCTGCTGACGACTCCCGAGCAGTTGGCTCTGCTGCTGGCGACCGCCGACGGGCCTTATCTTTTCTCGACCTTGCGCCGCGTCGTTCTTGACGAGCTGCACGCGCTGGTGACGTCGAAGCGCGGCGATCTGCTTGCGCTCGGCCTGGCGCGGCTGTTTCGGATGGCGCCGGCAATGACGACCGTCGGACTGTCCGCCACCGTCGCCGAGCCGGCCGAATTGTGCCGCTATCTGGTGCCGCAACCGACCGCCGGCGCAGCGCAGGCCGACCTCATCATGGCCGACGGTGGCGCGGCGCCGCACGTCACCATGCTCGATACCGCCGCACCATTGCCTTGGGCCGGCCATTCGGCGCGGCATGCGCTTGCGGAAATCTATCAGCTCATCAAGCGGCACAAGACGGCCCTGGTGTTCGTCAATACGCGCATGCAGGCGGAGATGATCTTTCAGGAGCTGTGGCGCATCAACGACGACGGACTCGCGATCGCGCTTCACCATGGCTCGCTCGACGTTGGCCAGCGCCGCAAGGTCGAGGGCGCGATGGCGGAGGGCCGGCTGCGCGCCGTGGTCTGCACGTCCTCGCTCGATCTCGGCATCGACTGGGGCGACATCGACCTCGTCATCAACGTCGGCGCGCCGAAAGGCTCCAGCCGGATTTTGCAGCGCATCGGCCGCGCCAACCACCGCATGGACGAGCCTTCGCGCGGCGTCCTGGTGCCGGCGAACCGGTTCGAGGTGCTCGAATGCACCGCCGCGATCGGCGCCATGGCGGAAAACGCGCAGGACACGCCGCCGCTGCGCACCGGCGCGCTCGATGTATTGGCGCAGCATGTACTGGGCTGCGCCTGCGGCGCCCCCTTTATCGCCGACGAACTTTACGCGGAAGTCCGACAATCGGCGTCCTACGCGGACCTGGCGCGGGCCGACTTCGACGACGCCGTCAATTTCGTTGCCACCGGCGGCTACGCTTTGAAAGCCTATGACCGGTTTGCCAAGATCAAGCAGACGGCCGACGGCCGCTGGCGCGTCGCCAACCCGCGCGTCGCCCAGCGCTATCGCATGAACATCGGCACGATCGTCGAGGCCGACATGCTGAAAGTGCGCCTGGTGCGTTCGCGCGAGGCCCGCCACGGCTACTCCGGGCCGATTGCGCGCGGCGGCAGGCTGCTCGGGCAGGTCGAGGAATATTTCATCGAAACGCTGACGCCGGGCGACACGTTCGTATTTTCCGGCGAGATCCTGCGCTACGAGGCGGTGGTTGAAGACGAAGTCTACGTCTCGCGCGCAACCGGCGAAGACCCGAAAATCCCATCCTACGAAGGCGGAAAATTTCCGCTCTCGACCTATCTGGCCGAGCGCGTGCGTGGGCTGCTTGCAGACCAGGCCGGCTGGAACGCCCTGCCGGGCCAGGTGCGCGAATGGCTCGACATTCAGAAATGGCGCTCCATGATCCCCAACGCCGGCGATCTCCTGGTCGAGACTTTTCCGCGCGCCGACCGCCACTATCTCGTGTGCTATCCGTTCGAGGGCCGGCTCGCGCACCAGACGCTCGGCATGCTGCTGACGCGCCGGCTCGAACGCGCGCGGCTGCGGCCCACCGGCTTCGTCGCCAATGAATATGCGCTGGCGGTTTGGGGCCTTGGCGATCCGGCGGGCGCGATCCGGCGCGGCGAGCTGTCGCTGGACGCGCTGTTCGACCAGGACATGCTGGGCGATGACCTGGAAGCCTGGCTTGCCGAATCCAACTTGATGAAGCGCACATTCCGCAGTTGCGCGATCATTGCCGGCCTGATCGAGCGCCGCTTTCCGGGCGAGGAAAAGTCGCGCCGCCAGATGACCATTTCGACGGACCTGGTCTATGACGTGCTGCGCAAGCACCAGCCGGACCACCTGCTGTTGCGGGCGGCGCGCGCCGACGCCGCCACGGGCCTGCTCGACATCCGCCGCCTCGGCGCCATGCTCTCGCGCGTACGGGGCCGAATCATTCATAAGGCGCTGGAACGGGTGTCCCCGCTGGCGGTGCCGGTGCTGCTCGAAATCGGCCGCGAAATCGTCTATGGCGAGGCCTCCGACGCGCTACTGGCGGAAGCGGAGGCCGATCTGGTCAAAGAGGCGATGGGGTGAAGCAAACGCTTGAAATCTGCGGCGCCACGCTCGAGGCCGATTGCGCCGGCGCGTTGTACTGGCCCGACGAAAGTATGCTCGCGGTTGCCGATCTGCATTTGGAAAAAGGATCGAGCTTTGCAGCGCGCGGAATATTGCTGCCGCCCTACGACACGGCCGCCACGCTCTCAGGCCTGGCGCAGTTGACCAAGCGCTATGCGCCGCGCCTGGTGATCGCGCTTGGCGACAGTTTTCACGATCCAGGAGGGCCGGCGCGGCTCGCGGCAGCCGATCGAGACCAGATTGCGAAATTACAGCGTGGCCGCGACTGGATCTGGATTGCCGGCAACCACGATCCCGACCCCGCGCCCGGGATCGGCGGCACATTCGTGCCATCGCTCGCGGTCGGCGCGCTCACATTCCGGCATGAGCCTGCCGGCGACGCCGGCGAAATTGCCGGCCATCTGCATCCCTCCGCGCGCGTGAACTGGCGCGGGCAAACCATCGTCCGGCGCTGCTTTGCCGCCAACCGCCGATGTGCGGTGATGCCGGCGTTCGGCGCCTACACCGGCGGACTGAGCATCCGCGACCGGGCATTTTCGGCGGTATTCGGCGCGCTCGACTTCACCGCCCATCTCATGGGCGAGCGCCGGGTCTTCTCGATACCCGCCGCGCACTGCTACTGAAACTTCACGACGCGGCGTCGCAACGTGAAACCTCACGTTCAATCGCGGCGGAATACGATCGAGGCGAACCACCCGGTCAGCAATGCCAGCGCCACCGTCGCGAAGCCATAGAGGATACCGTGCGTCTGCGCCGATACGGCAACGAAGCGCTCGAAGCCAACCTTGGCGATTTCGAACGCGGAGTTTGAATGCCCGATCAAGGCGCCGTCAGCAAACAATTTCAGGTCGACGTCGTAGCTGCCGGTCGGTATGTCCGCGGGCAAGGGGATCGAAGCGCGAAAAAATGTCGGCGTCAAAAACGTCACGCCGCTGGTTTGCTCGACGTAAAGCTTGCGCTCCTGCCGCAGCCGCAAGAATGCCTGCCGGAACGGATCTTCACGCACAACATCGGCGACGTCGGGACCAATCTGCTGCGGCAGGACTGTGCGCTCGACACCGATCCGCAGCCGGTCCAGCGTTTCCGTGTCGGCGATCGCGCCGTATGGCCTCGTCGCCAGCACGGCGAGGTAGGATGGAACCTCGATAAAGGAGCGCGAATCGACATTCATCCAGATACCGAGTACGCGGTCCTTGCGCCGCGTCACGAGTTTTTCCCGCGGGCCAGTAACGGTCGCGACCAGATTGTAGGGCCCCGTGCGCGCGGCCGTGCCGCTCTCGCGCTCGGCCGTGCCGAATAGAACGATATCGAGTCCGTTGAAGCTCGAATTGATCATGACCTGATGCGTCGACAACGACGACACGATGCGCTCGGCAACCGCCGGGGTCGACGCAAGGCATGCGGCCGCTGCTGCTATGACGGATACCCGCCTCACGGTGTCGTCTCCTCAACACGGATCGAATAGCTATCCGACGGCGCCAACACAAGATCGACGGCAAATCGCAAACCTACCGCGACGACCAGAATTCCAAGCAAGAGGCGAAGGCGATCCGGCGCCATCTTCTGGCCAGCCCGCGCTCCGAACTGTGCTCCGACCACGCCGCCAACCATCAAAATGAGCGCCAGCACTGCGTCGACGAGGTGATTGGTGGCGGCATGGAGCACGGTTGCGCCCGCCATGGTCACGAGCGTCAGCAGCATCGACGTGCCAATCACGACACTGGTCGGCACCCGAAGAAAATAGATCAGCATCGGAACCAGGATGAATCCGCCGCCGATGCCCATGATGGCGCCGACGAAACCAATGATTAATCCGATGCCCACGACCGGAATCGCGGAGACATAAATTCGCGACCGCTTGAATCGCAGCTTGAACGGCAGGCCATGCACCCAGGTGTGGCTGCCGGGGCGCCGCAACTCGACACGCTGGCCGCTGCGGGCGCGTGCAATGGCGCGCAGACTTTCCGCAACCATCATGCCGCCGACCGAACACAGCAAAACGACGTAGGACAAACCGATGGTGATATCGAGCTGCCCGATGCGCCGCAGCAAGGTGAACAACCATACGCCCGCGATCGTGCCGACCGTGCCGCCGACGAGAAGCATCATCGCCAGCGCAATGTCGAGCGCTTTTCGCCGCCAGTAGGTCAGCACGCCGGAAAACGACGACGCCGCGATATGGCTGGCGACGGTTGCGACCGCGACTGCGGGTGAAACGCCGATGAAGATCAGCAACGGGGTCATCAGAAATCCGCCGCCGATGCCGAACATCCCCGATATGAACCCGACGGTCAGTCCCATGCCGAGCACGAGAAACACATTGACCGGCAGTTCCGCGATCGGAAGGTAGATTTCCATGGGATCGCTCAGGCGCGCTCGGCAGCGCGGATAGTGACGGCATTCATGGTCAGGCTGCGGCCGGTTGTGCAACCGTCGCGGCGCGGCCGATATTGGGTTACAGGGTCGGGTGGCTGGCGCAACGAAATTCTGCGTGCCCATGCAATTTCGGGCTGCTGCGGCGGCGGCTGCCCGCGTTGGTCGCACGCTCGGATCGGTTGCGGGCCGGGCGGGATCGCGTCTTGACAGAGAGCGCATTCAGCAAAAATGGACTTCGGTTTTGCGCTCGTGTGGTGGATTTGAAGTTCCTTTACGGGTTCGGCAAGGATTTGCAGGAACTTCAAATCCAATACCACACGAAATTCATGGATTTGCTCGTGTCCCTAAGACTCCGAAGTTCGCATCGGAGTGCGCTTCCGGGTCTGGCGAACTTTGCAATCGCGACACTAGACGCGGTTAGGCTTGGCTTGGCGGGTGGCAGGCGGCGGCGCGGCCTGGTCCCAGCCGCCGGGCGGGGTCCGCACCGATACGGCTTCGTCCGGCTGCTGTTCGGCGACCCAATTTTGCACCGCCTGGCGCGCGGCATTGAGCGTCTGTGGGTCGAGCCGCTTGGCTACGTCGTCGCGCTTTTGTGTCGCATCCTGGTCGCCCTGCAGGGCCGCGAGCGCGAACCATTTGAACGCTTCCGCCAGGTTCTGCTCGACCCCGATCCCACGCGCATACAGTACGCCGAGATTAAACTGGCTATCCGCAACTCCGTAGCCGGCGGCCTTCCGGAACCATTGCATGGCGTTGGCGTAGTCGGGTTTGCCATCGATGCCTTCGGCGTAGATCACGGCGAGGTTGTGCATCGCCTTGGCATTACCGCTGTTGGCAGCCGCGACATACAGATCGCGAGCGCGGATTAAATCCTTCTTGACCCCGATACCCTTTTCATAATGCCCGCCCAGCCGGAATAGTGCCGGTACGACGCCGGCGCGCGCGGCTTGCTCGAACCATGCCGCGGCTTCCCCAGTATTGACGGCGACACCGCGGCCTTCCGTGAACCGCACCGCAACCTCGTAAGCGGCAATCGGATCGCCGCCTTCGGCCGCCACGACCAAAGACCTGCCGCCGATCGCGGTCGGCAATGACGCCGCGCGTGCGAGCGACTGCGGTCCAAACAGCCCATCCGGTGGCGGCACGAGCTTGAGAGGCGCAATCGAGCCGGTGAGATCAGGCGCCGGTTGTGGCTTCTGGCTTGCTTCCGGCGCGGCAGGCGCGGCCGGAATCTGGATCATCTTGGGAGCGGGCGTGGCAGTGCCTATAGCACCGGCTGCGGACGGCGGGACGCCCAATAACGCGCCCGACGGGACACCGAGCGGGCCGGACGGTGGCGCCGGCAAGACACCGGCCCGGCCACCGGTTGGATCCTCTGGCCGCATGAATTTTGCGATCAGCTCACGCTCGGGATCGTCAGCCGTGGATTGCTCGGACTGCAATACATTGCCCGGCGTGGAATTCGTGGATTGCGGCAGCGACTGATCCGGCGACGGCGTGCGCGCCTCGAAGTAGTTCACGACCAGATGAATCGCTCCTGCCAGAATCACCAATACACTTATCCCGACCAGCGCAGATTTGATGTGCTTGCCGATGCGGGCTGCACGGGATGCGGGTGCGGCGTCGTTGCCGAGGCTGGAACGGCCGGATCCGGCTGCGCTGGCGCTCTGGCCTTGCGCGGCGGCCTGCGCGGCGCGCCTGGCGGCGACGATGTAGTTCGGTCGCGGCCCCATTTCCGCCTTTGCCGACTTTGACGCCTCGATCGCCGCCTTCGAAGCGGCAATGCGGTCCGCTGCGCTGGCGGGGGCGGCAGCGGGGTGCTCCGGGACGATCGGCGGGCTTGCGACCGTCGCCATCCGCGCAGCCGAGGGTGTCGCGAGATTTGTCAGTCCCGGCCGGGGCTTGCCCGACCCCGGCTCGAGCGGATGGTCATACGGCAGCGCGCCTAGTGCGGCGGGCTGGGAAGGCGCCGTGGCGGCCATTGGCGCCGTCGGCAGCGCCAGCGTCATTCGCTGATCGGACGCCGATGCAACCGCCTCCGCCATCACGAGGTGCGCAGAAGCCTCCGGCGCCGACACCGCATCCACCCTCGCCTCGCCGCCGCGCAATCCCGTTTCGATCATCGCCAGCCGGTCGACCACGTCGCCAATCGTATCGCGCGCGGCTTCACGCGAGTCTTGCATCTGTTTGATTTCGCGCTCGGTTGTCACAACGAACGATGGCGCGGCCGGCGGTTGTCGCACCGCGTCGGAACGCGTTTCGCGCAGATGCGCGAGCACCGCCGTCATCCCGCGCTCGATGGCGTCGAGGCCGCCGGTGCGGGCTACCGCGGTCTCGATCTTTTCGGTCAGGCCCTGAATTCGCCGGTCGAGTTGCTCGATCGCGCCATGATCGAATTCAGCGACCGGAGCGGTCGTCGTGCGCGCCGCATCCGAAGCGCGCCGCAACTCGTCAATAGAGGCGAACAACTCCTTGATGCCGCGTTCAATGGCGTCGAGGCTGCGCAGGCGCGAATCCGACATATCGAACCGTTGCGACAGTTGCTCGAAGCGCTCTTCGATCTGGCCGATGATGGCGTTGTCGAATGTGGGCGCCGGCGATAATGGCGCCGTCGCTGCAGCGGACTTGCTGCGCACTTCGTCGAGGTAGGCGAACAGTTCCTTGACGCCGTGCTCAATCGTATCGAGGCTGCGCAGGCGCGAATCCGAGGCGTCAAACTTTTCGACCAGGCGGTCGAGCCGTTCCTGCAGTTGCGCGAACTCGGCGCTGCCGCCACGGACCGAATAGAGCCGCTCCATCCGGTCGCCGAGCGACTGCAGGGCCTGATTGAAATCGGCCGGGCCCGCCTCTTGGCCGGAGGTGCGTACTGATTCGATCGCGTCCGCGATTGTGGCGATGCGCGCTTCGAGCGAATTCAGGATGGCATTGCCGCGCGCTACCCCTGGCAATTCATTGTCGACCTTTGCCGCAATGGCTCGCACTTCAATTGTCAGGGCGGCCAGCGCCTCGCTCGAGGCCGCGTGCGAGGCGATACCGCGCAATCCGGCGATTGCCGTTTCGAGCTGTTCCATTGCCGCCGCGTCCTGCGGGGCCGCAGCCATCTGATCTATTTTTGTCGCCAGCACGTGAATCGCTTCCACGGCCCCGGCAAGACTTTCCGCCGGCGCCAATGTGCGCATGGCATCGCGGACCTCAGCCAGGCCGCGTTCAAGGCTCGTAAATTCGGGCGCATTGGCCGTTCGCCGTGTCGCATCCAATTGGACCGCCAACGCGCGTACTTCGCCTTCAAGCGCCTCGATCGCGCGCCGCGGTGACGCATCGATCAGCGTGCGGGCGATCCCGGCAAGCTCGTTGCGCAGCGCAGCGATTGCCTCGCCGGCCCGATAAACATCGAGCGTCCGGATCTGCGCCGTAATTTGCCGCAGCTGCTCCTGCAGATCGGCGATGCCATCCGGCGTCACAACATTGCCGGCGGCGGCGCTCGAAGACGCCGCGACGGGCACATCGCGACTGCGCATGACTTGTTGGGGCGGCACAGTAACCGGCGCCTCGCTGTCGAGTTCGCGCATGCGCTGAGAAATCTCGGCCACCGCCTGATCGACGTTCGATCCCCAATCGCCCGACACCGCCTTGACACGCTCGCGTCCGAGATCCGAGAGCGCCTCG
>JBGPOB010000111.1:0-10987 GCA_041487815.1 Xanthobacteraceae bacterium
AAGAACCGCAGCAAATCGTGATTGGTCCATGCCGCAAGCGATTGCAGCGAGACGACGCCGCGTTGGCGCATTATCGCCGTCAGTGCCTCGATCAACGTCTGGCCAACACCACGTTCTTGGCTTTCCGTCTCGACGCCGATGGCATCGAGCGCGGCGATGGTGTGTGTTCGGCCAAATTCGCCGCGCAACAGGCGGGCAATTGCAAAGCCGCGGAGCGACCCGCCGCGCATCACGCCGATATCGACGAAATCCTCGGGATGAACACTAATCGCCGCGAGGCGCTTCTCGAAGAAGCGGCGGCGCGCATGCCCAGTGTGCGCCCGATCGATGGTGATCAGTCGCTCGAGATCATGGAGACTAAGCTGGCGAACGCCGTGTTCGGCGGCGGCGGAAGCGCTGACCATAGGACAACCTCATACGTTTTCGGTATATTCCTCAAATAGGCGCATCTCGGTTTCCGCATCCATATTTTCTTCGAGCAGCGGCAGCAGCGCCATTTCTTCTTTTTGAACGTGTGCCAGCATTCGTTCGCAAAGTTCCTGGCCGGAACGACGAAACTCGTCCCATGTCCCGCTGTTGAAACCCGCTGCCGCTGCGTCACGCGCCAACTTCGCTATGCGTATGCCGAGCGGCCGCATTGCGGCGTGTTCGTCAGTGAGATGCGCGCCGATCGATTCATCACCAATCGAAACGAGGTACTTAAACAGATGGTCTTCCTCGAAGGCAAAATGACGTAGGACTTCGGACTCCACTCCGGTGGAAAGATCAGTAAGCAGTTGCGCAACGCCTCGATCGTTTGCATCCGGTGGACCATCCCGGCGACGCGCAACCAACTGCTCGAGACGCTCCATGAGCGCGATAGTGGCGCGATGCTCCTCGTGCAGCACTTGGCTAATGCGGTTGGTGTAGCTCATTGCCAAACTCACGCGTGCAGCGTTTGATATTTGGCGAGTAGATCATCGTTGCTTTCGACCCAATCGGGATTGGGGACGATGCACTCGGCTGGACAGACCAGCTTGCATTGCGGCTCATCTTCCGCGCCGACGCATTCGGTGCATTTCATTGGATCGATCACATAGATCGGATTACCGACCGTGATCGCCTTGTTTGGGCACACCGGCTCGCACGCGTCGCAGGCGGTGCAGGTTTCAATAATCATCAGCGCCATGGTTTTGCTCCTTTCGCTATCCCGTCATGCTGCCTTTGGAACATTGCCGAGCGCCGCCAGCTTGTCGTAACGGAACGCGCCCCACAGCGCCGCTCCGATCGCTCCCGCATAGATCGAATCCGGATGGCTGCGGACCGCGGTCTTCATGTCCTTGATATGGGAGATATCCTCTTCCAGCGCCGCGACCAGGCCGTGGTCGAGGGCGAGCCCGCCGGTCACCATCACCACGCCGTCGACCACGCCGATCGATTTCAGCAATTTGGACAGCCGGGCCGCCATCGACAGGTGAATGCCTTTCAAGATGTTGGGAGCGGTAATGCCGCGCGAAACCATGTTGATGACGTCGGTCTCCGCCAGAACGGCGCAGATGCTCGACACCACTTCCGGGTTATCCGCCTGACGCGAGAGGACGCCGATTTCCTCCTGCGCGATTCCGAGATAGCGGGCGATGTTTTCCAGGAACTGGCCCGATCCGGACGCACACTGGCTCGTCATCTTGTAGCTCAGAACCTTTCCGCGCTGGTCGATGCTGATCGCACGGCCGTGCAACGCGCCGATATCCAGCGCCGCGCGCGATGCCGGGTCGAGGTAGATCGCGCCGCGCGCGTGCGTCGTCATCGAGTAAAAATGGCCGGTATGGAAAGGCACGCTTTCGCCTTCGCCCGTGGTCGCGACATAGTGGACGTCTTCGGGTCGCAGTTTTGCGTCTTCCAGCACGGCATCAAAAGCGACGCGGGCCAGTTCCATCGGATCGCGTTGCCGGATGCGCATCACATAGCGCGATAACCAGGTTTCCTTGCCATTCTCGACATTGAATAGCGTGGTCTTGATCGTGCTGGTGCCGATGTCGATTCCCGCCGCGATGGTCATGCCTCGCTCCCGTCAGCTTGCCCAAGATGCGCCCGGCGCGCGAACTCCGCCGCGCCGAGCGCGCCGGTATAGATCGAGTCCGGATCGATGTTGATCGTCACCTCGCCGTAGTTTTCCTTGATGACCTTCCTGAGTTCGCGCACCGCGGCCTCGTTCTTGGCGACACCGCCGGTAAAGGTGAACTCGTTGGTCACGCCCCCGGACCGCGAAATGATCGAAATCGCGCGCAGGATGATGGCGCGGTGCAGACCGGCAAGAATGTCTTCGCGCTTCTCGCCGAGCGAGAGGCGATCGCGCAGTTCGGCGCCCGCAAACACGGTGCAGGTCGAGTTGATGCGCGCCGGCCGATCGGACTTCATGGCCAGCGGGCCTAATTCGTGCAGGCCCATATTCATCTCGTCGGCGATATATCCGAGATAGCGCCCGCAACCGGCGGCGCAGCGATCGTTCATCTGGAAATTCGCGACGATGCCGTTCTCATCCACCTGGATGCCTTTGGTGTCCTGGCCGCCGATGTCGAGTACGGTACGCGTCTTCGGAAACATCATGTGCGCGCCGAGACCGTGGCACAGAATCTCCGAGCGGATGTGCTCCTTCGAGAACGGCAGCGTCACGCGCCCATATCCGGTTCCGACGAGATAGGTTTCCTCCAAATCGACGCTGAGCGCGTCCTCGATCATCTTCTGGATATCCGCCGCGGCCGATTTGACCGATGGTTCCGATGCCAGCATGCGTCCGAGCGCGCGCCGAAATTTCTCGCTCAACTCGCCCGCCGGCGGCCGGTTCTCCACCTCGATGATCGACTTGTCGTAGACGTTGAGCAGCAGATCGTAAGGCAGGCCCGCCGCGCGAGCGACCTCTTCGGCATGCGTATGGTAGCGCGAGCCGGCGATATCCCGGAAGAAGTCCGATTTGCGCTTGGCGCCGGGCGCGTAGAGCGCAGGCGCTTCCTCGCGCAGCCGCCGGAATACCTCGCCGAGCGCATCGTTGACGCCGGACGCGACCTTCGCGAAGCGCTCGCCACGCACTTGACTAAGGCAGGTCTGCTCGAGATCGTCGAGCTGTTCGAGGAACTGCTCAAGCCGGAAGGCGCGCTCCAGCACTCCCAGGAAAGTGTCGAGATCGATCAGCTTGTTGGCGTCGGTGAGGGCGCGGCGGAACAAGGTGAACTGCCCGTCGACCTTCGCCTCCTGGCTCGCCACTCGCGCCGCGGTTGCGTAATTCGAGCGCGAATTCGTGATGCCGTGGCCGATTACCTTGCAGCCCTCGTCGAGGAGGACCGCCTTGGTCGTCGTCGAGCCGAGATCGATGCCGACAAAAGTCTTCATGCATGCCTCCTCAGGCCGCCGCGCTGGCGCCAGCACGTTTTTGTTCGATCATCTGGAAATAGCTTTCGAGGCGGTTCTTGATGTTGGCCGCCGAGAAATAGCGTGGGTCGACGAGGTCGGATTCCACGAACGCCGCCGGCTTGCCGGTGCGCTTCTCGACCTCGCGCATCATCAGCAGCTGCCCGGCCGAAAAGCTGTTGCAACTCTTGATCGAATTAATCAGCAGGCCGTCCGCCTGGTATTCGTCGATGTAGTTGCACAACATGTCGATGCGCATCGGCAGACTGCGGTTGGTGTACACGCCGAGGCAATATTCTGCGAGCGTCTCCAGCGGCTTGGCCGGATCGTGCCGGAAGCCAAAATCGTAAACGCCGCCGACCTTGGTGTAGCTCGAAGCGACCACGACCGCGCCCTCGTCGTAGAACATTTTCCAGAACTGGCGGAAGCTGGTGTAGTTGGGTGGCCCCTCGACGACGAGCCGGTATTTCTCCTCGCCCATGTCGCCATCGGGCGTGACCGGTCCCTGGCCCTTGGCCAGCCGGTCCTCCACTTCCTCGCGCAGAAATCGGTAATAATCGATCGCGTCATCGGTGCCGCGGAAGGCGCCGAAGATCGGGCCGATGTAGTAGATACCGCCAAAATAGGCGTCGATCGGCGACGGCTTGGCCTTGGCGCATTGCAGCACGCGAACGAGATCGTCCTCGGCCTTGGATGACTTCTTCAGGTACTCGCGCAGCCGGTCGATGTCGAATTTAACCCCGGATACGCGCTCCAGCGTGGGAATGACCTCTTCCTTGAGCTGCTTCATCATGTAGTCGATCATGTTCTTGGTAATCTTGCCGTCGCCCATGTAGGGCGTGTGCAGCATGATCGTCTCGCATTTGTACTGCTCGCGCAGCAGTTCGAACCACTTCATGAAGGTGAAGCAGCCGGTGTAGGAAAGCAGCAGTACATCGGGATTGGGAAATTTCTTGCCGTTCGGGGCGATATTGCCCTTTGCCATCATGCCGATATCCGACTTCACATAGGTGCAGACGTCCTCGGAATGGCCGAGCTTCTCCGCTTCAAGCACATAACTGCCGCTCACGCGTCGCAGCCCGTTCTGAATGGCATTGACCTCCGGCAGGTTGTTCAAAAAGTCGAAGCACATGATCAGCTCGTTGAGATTGCCGGGCACGAAGGTGGCAGCGACCTTGTCGCCGGTCTCAGCCGCGCTGGTCAGCCGGTTGTAATGAGTGGCCATCATCTCCTTCTGTTTCACCATGGATGCGTCCTTGATCGCCTCCTTGGCTACTGCTTTGGAGGTGACAATCTTGGTCGTCGTCATGCTCCGCTCCATAGTTTGATTGAATCGGCGAAGGTGCCGGCTTGCTCCCGGATCGGCTGCATCTGTCCGGAATTCTCGGCGTACTTGAACGCGATGTAGGGGATGCCGGCAGCCTTGAGCACATGCTGCAGCATCGGACGCTCAAGCAAGGCCGGGTCGCAGAAGCTCGGCGCGGCGAAAATGACGCCCTCGGCCGCGGTGCGCTTGACGGCCCGGACAAGATGTTGGCCCTTTTCCTTCTGATTGGGTTCGTATTTGGCCGCCGTCGACTCGGAGTGATGCAGGAACGCAAGCGAAAGATTCCGCAGCGGATCGCCTTCGGTCGCAACGTCGCCCGTGAGCCAGCGGGTAACCAGCAGGAGATCGTCGTCCACCACGTAACAGCCGGAGAGTTCGAGCGACTTGATCAGACTAAGCGGCGGCTGCTCGCAGAACGCACCGGTCAGCACGATGCGGCAATTGTCGCGCATCGGCCGCTCCTCGGCGCGAGCCGCGGCAAGATAGTCGCGCAGCATCGCGGTATGCTCCTCCACCGGCAGCACCAGGCCGGCGCGCACCACCAGATAGACTTCCGCCGCCGGCGCCTGCCAGGGCCGCTCCGCCCTGAAGGTGTAGAGATCACGCACCAATCGGCGATTTTCGTTGTAGACCGTAATCGAGTGCCGAAGCTCGTCGTCGGTAATCGGCTTGCCGCGCAGCTCGCCGAGATCGTGCCGGAGCTCGGCCAGCTCGTTGATGTAGAAATTTCCGCCGATGTCGTCCCGATAGTTCTGTGGAACGTCAAAATAGTGGGAATAGACGTGGGGGAACATCAACTTCCACATACCGGACAGATTGCGGATCACGTCGCAGATCGAGGGAAACAGCATGCCGTCAACAAAATCGAGGCGCCCGGAAACGCCGAGTTCGACTGTGGAGCGTGGAATTCGGCAAATATAGCTCTGGTAATAGGCATCGCCGTGGATGACTTCGAGCTGGTCGCCCCCGCCGACAATCCCGAGCGGCAGAAATCCGGCGGCGTGAATGATTTCGCGCGGAACGTAGATTGGCATGTAGCCGATGACCTTGCGGCCGGGCTGCGCATCCTTCCAATGCCGCGCTGTGGTAAACGATAGATCGTCAAACAAGGCTTGGGCGCGCGCGATGACATCGGTCGTCTTCGAACCATTTAGCGATGTTGCCATTGTGCCGCCCTCTTTCCGAGAAAGGCCTCAAGCCCTTCCACCGCATCGTGCGTTTTCATCAATTCATCGACATACATTTTTTCGACAGCAGCGATCTTCGTCTTGATGCGCGCCACATAGTCAAAACGCGCGGCCTTGACCGCGTAGCGCAGCGAGATCGCGCTCTTTGGCTTGAGATAATCATTGAAATAAGCGAGCGCGGCGTGTTCCGGATCAGTGGCGGCCTCGCGGACCATGCCGATGGCGAGCGCCTCCGTGCCGGAGATATTCCGTCCCGACAACAGCAGATCGAGCGCCCGCCCCGGCCCAATGAGTTCCGGCAGCAGACAGGATGCAGCAGGCGCGAACACGCCGAGCTTCATTTCCGGCTGGCCGAGCACTGCGTCGGGAGCGACGAAAACGAGATGACCGCCAAGTGCGACCTCCATTCCTCCGCCGAGGCACTGGCCACGCACCGCGACGAGCACTGGAACCGGGGATTCTACGAAACCCAGAACAAGACGGTGGATGCTCCGCAGCATCGCCTCGCATTGGCCCGGCAAGTGCTCCTCAACGCTCGCACCAAAACTAAAATGCGAACCGTCGGCATCGAGCAGGATGGCGCCGAGACTATGGTTGTCGAGATGCGCCGCGAGTGCACCGTTGAGCGCGGCGATCATTTCCGCATCGATCAAATTGGCTTTCGGCCGGCTCAACCGCAGACGCAGCAGCCGGCCATCTGCCTCCAACCAAACCTTGAGAGGCGTCGTCATGATGGCCTCACTCGTGGTTGAATGCTTGCGATGAGTTCATCGGACCACGGCGTATTTACCGCCAGCGCGCGCCTTAGCGTGATGAAATCGACCTCGCGGCCAGTTTCGCGCGTGCCTTCGCTGAAAGCGCGGAATCCCGCGCGCGCTTCGGTCATCATGTTGAGCGCAAGCCAGGCGCGCGCATTCTCTTTGTTACGATTCCACGCGTCGAGTTTTGGCTTGCGTAGTTCCTCGACCGTCTTGGTCGTGCAGTCCGGGAAGGTGTAGAGCAGTTTTGTGCAGAGCGCCTCGATCTTCTCATCAAGAAGGCTGAGATCGATGGTGCCACGCTTCATGAGCTCTTGGCCGATTTTCAATGCTTCACCGGTCTTTGGTTTACCAAACACGAAGCGACCGAACTCGTCAGTGATCCGGTTCGTTTCGACCAACGGATTTGCGATGAATTTTGCGTCGACTTTGAGAGCCGGAACGATATCCGTGAGGATGCTCATGAAGTAAGCTTCGTGCGCCGAGAATGGCTCACACAAGACGCAGGCTGCCATCGCACGCTCGGCGCCGATCAAGACTGGGAGGAAATCGGTCGCGCCCCCAATCGGAGCCGAGCCATGTTTCGGGCCTGCTTGACCAAAGCGCGCAAGGTCCTGCGCGACGGAGAAGTCGCAAGCCATGCCGATCTCTTGGCCACCGCCGATGCGCAGGCCATTGACGCGGCAGATCACCGGCTTATCGCAAACGAGAATTGTCGAAACCATGTCGTTGAAGAGTCGCATGTATCCGCGATACTCTTGCGGGTTGCCAGCATAGTACTCAGCGTATTCCTTGGTATTGCCGCCAGTGCAGAAGGCCTTGTCGCCTGCTCCAGTAAACACCACGGCAACGACGTCGCGCGCCGCGCTGGCGGCACGAAACGCGAGGATGATCGCTTTCACCATGTCGGTGGTGTAAGAATTGAATTGCGCCGGATTGTCGAGCGTGATCCAGACGTTGTAGAGACCAGAAACCGGCGTGCCGTCCGCATCTTTCACCGGGCGCTTCTCGTAGCGCACGCCTTTTGCGGCAGTCAGCCGCACATGCTCAGCGACAAGCATGTGATCCTTGGCTTCTCGAGGATCGGCGGCAATACCGCGCGCGACATCAGCGGACATGAATGCTCTCCTCAATGCGCGGGGACGAGAATCGCGCGGCGCTTGAGTGCGCCAGCGTGGGCGGCCTCGAACACCTGGTTAATTTCACTCAGCGGATGCTTCTCGACGAATGACGTAAGCTTGATGCGCCCGTTGAGCACGAGCTCGAGTGCCTGTGGATAAAGTTCCGGCGGACAGCCCCAGTTTCCAATCGCGCGGGCGTGAAACGCCATCAGGTTCGAGAGCCTGACCTCTACTTTGTCCATGGTGAAGCCAACGACAGCGAGTGTCGCGCCATGGTTGAGCAGGCTGAACGCGGTTTCCTGACCCGCACGAGTTCCGGAACATTCGAAGATAATCCACTCGCTCTGCCGCAGGCCGCGTTCCTTGGCGAATTGTTGAATCGCGATTTTGAGCTCGCGCGGTGTCATCCGGCTGGCGTTCAACGTGAGAGCGGCGCCTTGCCCCGCGATCGCGGCAAGTTTGTCGTCGCTGACGTCAATCGCGACCACCACACCACCAAACGCGCTCGCGAATTGGGCGGCATACCCGCCCACGCCACCGACACCATTGACAATCGCGAGATCGCCCACTGTTACACCGGCTTGAACCACGGCCTGGTATGGCGTGGTTACCGCGTCAGCAATGACCGAGAGGTCCGCAAGATCGATCCCCGTCGCCGCCAAACGATGTTCGTCAACCTGGCACAATCCATGCGCCGGCACGATGATGTGTGTGGCAAAGCCGCCGTGAATGTCATTTCCGGGCATTTTTTGGTTGGGACAGATCGTCGACTTGCCGCGGCGACAGGCATCGCAATGCCCACAGGGAATGACCGCCGGCACGATCACGGCCCGATCGGTCCAGCATAAAGCGTTTGAGCCGGCTTCGATGACATGCCCGCTGATCTCGTGGCCAAGGGTCAGCGGAAGTTCGTGTTTGGTGCGAACGCCGTCATAATAGAATCCCAGATCGGTGTGACAAACTCCACACCCGGCGATTTCGACTACGACTTCGTCCGAACCTGGAGTCAGTGTGTCGAAATTCATCGGAATAAGGGGCTCACCTCTGCCCGTCATCACCCAGCGAATTGGCTCGCCGCCCATGCGTGCGTTCCCCGAATTGACCGACTGCCTGTACGAGATCGGTGCTATGAGTTCGCCAATTAGCGGCATTTTCAAGCCTTGATCGGCTTACCCGCCTTGATCTAAAGCAAGGAATCGTCAAAAAACGTATTCTAGTACTCAAATACGCCTTGGGCTGGGAGGGAAGGCATGTCCTTCCGCGTCGGCCCTGAAGAAGGGGGCGACCATGGGAGACACCCAAAGTATTTCAGTTGCCGTTGTCGGAAGTGGCGGCGCGGGCGCACTGACGACTGGAAATTTTCTGCTGGAAGCCGGAAGCCTAGGCGGATGGCAAGGATTGTTGACGCGGACGGTCGGTCCGCAAATCCGTGGCGGCGAAGCTGCCGCGCTGGTGCGATTGGCAACGCATCCCGTCGAATGCCTGCCTGACCGGTTCGACCTGCTAATCGGTATCGACTGGCTCAACGCGCACCGGTTCGGCGCGGAAATTGACGTCGGACCCCAGAGTCTCGTGATCAGCGATCCACGAGGCGGCAGTTTGCCGCCGCAGGTCAATAAGGCAGGCGCCCGCGTTGTCGAAATTCCAATCAAGGACATGGCGAAGGCGATCCCCGAAGGGCGCCCAAACATGATTGCGCTCGGAATCGCGGGCCGATTGCTTGGATTCGGCGTGGATGTCCTATCGGCTCTCATCGAGAAGCGGCTGGCTGACAAAGGCCAGGCAGCCATCACAGCCAGCTGCGCCGGCATCATCGCGGGCTACGATGTCGCCGCGGGAATCGATTTCAACCGACGCCTCGCGCCGCCCACGGCCACTTCGGCCCGAAGATGGCTCTTGTCAGGCAACGAGGCCGCCGCTCTCGGCGCGGTGCGCGGTGGCGTGCGCTTCGCGGCGGCATATCCGATCACGCCGGCGACGGAAATCCTCGAATGGCTCGCGCCCAATCTCGCCCGCATGGGCGGCACGCTCCTGCAAGCCGAAGACGAGCTTGCCGCGATCAACATGATCATCGGCGCATCGTTCGGCGGAACGCCCGCGCTGACCGCGACATCCGGCCCGGGACTTTCGCTGATGATCGAAGCTCTCGGTCTCGCGACCGCCGCCGAGATTCCAGTCGTGGTGATCGACGTGATGCGCGGCGGGCCATCCACCGGGATTCCAACCAAATCCGAGCAGGCGGATTTAAATATTGCGATTTATGGATTCCATGGCGATGCGCCGCATGTCGTGGTTGCGCCTCAATCGGTCGGGGATTGTTTGTTCACGACGCAATGGGCCACCTATCTCGCCGAGACTCTGCAAACACCGACGATCGTGCTCTCGGATCAGTTCGTGGGGCAAACGCGCGCAGCGATCGAACGCCCCGCGGACGTAGCCTTCATCGGTCGGCGATTGATGGCAACCGACATCGCGGGCACATACAAGCGATACGCGCTGACTGCCAACGGCATTTCGCCAATGGCGATTCCCGGAACGCGCGGCGGACAATACACCGCCGACGGGCTGACGCATACGGAGCGCGGACTTCCTACCGCCGGCGAAGCGGATCACAATGCACAGCTCGACAAGCGTCGCGACAAGCTCGAGGATTTTGCATTCGGCGACCATTGGGCGACGATCGAAGGAACCGGCGATCTCGCGGTCATCACCTGGGGTTCCCTCACTGGTACGGTCCGCGAGGCGATCGGTCGAGTGGCGCGGGACGGAATTGAGGCAAGCCTCATCGCGCCACGCCTGCTGTTTCCCGTTCAGCCTGAGCGGCTAGCAGCCGCGCTCACAGGCAAGAAGCGTATTCTCGTCGTTGAGCAAAGCCACAGCGGCCAATTTCATCGCTATCTCAGAGCTCACTACGATCTGCAGGCAGAGGTACGCGTGCTCAACAGACCGGGGCCCCTCCCGATCAGGGTGAGTGAAGTCTACCGCGCAATCATGGATTGGAGATGACGATGTCAACCGTGGACATGCGGCTCGCTTGCAAGCCCGGTGACTACAAATCGGATACCAAGCCAATCTGGTGCCCGGGATGTGGCGACTATCACGTGCTGATGTCTTTCACGCGTGCGTTTGCGGAGCTCGGCTTGCCGCCCGAAGAGATCGTCGTGGTCTCGGGCATCGGATGCTCTTCGCGCATCCCTGCTTATACGAGCT